>CANHGC010000035.1 GCA_947460045.1 Bacteroidota bacterium
AATGAAGCTCTACTTCCCCATTTTTGAAGAAATCCTCGATAAAAACGGACTACCCACAGAGCTCAAGTATATTTCAGTAATCGAATCAAACCTCAATCCAAGTGCCGTTTCTTGGTGCGGAGCTACTGGACTTTGGCAATTCATGCCTTACACCGGAAAACTCATGGGGATGCGCATCGGCTATCCTTGCGATGATCGAAAGAGCATTGTGGCAAGCACCCAAAAAGCTTGTGAGTATTTTGCAAATTCACAGTCTATTTTCAACAACTGGCTCATGAGCATCGCCTCATACAATTGTGGTCCGGGTAACGTTCAAAAGGCCATTCGCAGAAGCGGTGGTAAGACCAATTTTTGGGAGGTCCTTCCCTTTTTACCGAAAGAAACCCAAAATTATGTTCCCAAATTCATTGCCGTTGCCTATGTATTGAACTTCACTGAAAAGGGCAAAAATGAGTTACACAACGATCAGAGCATTGTGCTGGCCCCCACTAAAATTGATTCCACCATGCATTTGGGTAAAATCAATGAATATTTGGGCAGTCAACACAACCTAGTGGGATTGAACCAAGAATTGCTAAATCAAAACACCGATATGGCTCATGGTAGCGTGATTTTAATGCCGTACAACGCGAGCATGGATTTCATTGATCGCTTCGACAGTGCTGCAGCATTTGCCAAATACAACCATCATGTGGTGCCCACGAACTATCGAGCACCTTATGCATACCCCAAGTCTGTACCTCGTGGCGTTCAAGTGGCTGGTGCAACAGGGGTAACTGTTCCCCAGAAATCTGGCACTTACCGGAGCATCCATGTAGTAAAGCGCGGACAAACCCTGAGTGCAATTGCCAAAACACATGGCGTAACGGTTACCCAAATCAAAACTTGGAATCACTTGAGATCTAACTCCATTCAGGTTGGACAGCGATTGATTATCCAAAAAAACCGTAGGAGTTGAATACCCTGATGCAATTTCAACAAATTCGTCGGTGCGTTTTCATTGCTTTCGGAATAGCACTCTTTGGATTGCCCTTTGGTTGTAAGCCATCGAATTGCAATGTCAACGACACAGCCTCGAGTACTGCTGGAGAAATTCATGTTTTCTACCCCAAATATTGGGAAGATTCCATTCAAGACATTTTCGCGAACACTTCTTTTTTGGCTGATAGCAATTTGATTCGATTCGAAGAAAATCGCAAGGATACAGACCCTCAGTATTATGAATCACTGTACGATTTCGAATTGCAATCTGCTGATCAATTGGGAGAAACAGATCCTCAAACAGGCAAACCCTTTAATACCTATGGATTAACCTGGATCATTGATCCACGTGCCACCGTTTACAATCAATCACAATTTCATGTAACATCGAACCCGTCGTTGAAAGATACGCTGATTGATGGTGTTTATTGCACTTGGATGCGGAATGTATGGGCAAAGGAACAGGTGGTTTTGTGCTTGCACGACAGTCATTCTGCAGGTGAAAATCTCTCCGGAGCTTGGATCAAGAAACATCAAGCCTATTTGTGTAAACAGACGAAGTTTTTTGAGTGGAGTACAGCAACTGCTGCATCTCCCAGACGTCACCCTGCCCTAGAGCAAAACGCTTATTCAGACAGTATTTCATCGTTGATAGAAGGGAAATACAACATCAAACCATGTATTTCTGCAGAGTTAAAATGGGTACAAGCAACCAATGATTTCATTTGGTTGAGGCATGAAAACAGCCAGTACCACAGCAACATCATGGTGAATATCTACCCATTGTCGGATTCAGCTTTTAGTCGCTCCATGGCCGTTAAATGGCGCAATCAATCAACAAAAAAGTACCTAAAAACAGCCGAAGGCACATGGGTTGAAGTGAGTGAAAGTGGACAGTTCCCCGTTCGTTTTTTCAATGCGAATGGCGGCGATGAAGGCAGCGAATTCATGATGAACGGCTGGTACACAGAATTGAACACTGATCGCCGCGGACCTTTCATAAGAAGAATCATCAAAGACAGTGTTAATCAAAGAATCATTGCCATTGATGGGTTTTTGTTTGCGCCCAATCAGCCCCGTTTGCATTTGATGAGAGAATTGGAAATCATGGTAAATCTGTTTGCGGTAAAATCATGAAAATCGTCATTTTTGCTTCCGGAAGTGGCAGCAACGCAGAGAACATTGTTAATCATTTTAAAGGCAAAGACACTACAATTGCAGGGATTTTTTGCAATGTGTCAGGCGCTGGTGTAATACAACGGTCAGAACGTTTGGGCATCCCTTTCGTGGTATTTAACAGAACTGAATGGCTTTCCGGGGATCGCATTGATGGTTTGCTCCAAGAAATGAACCCTGATTTGATCGTATTGGCGGGATTTTTATGGATGTTTCCACAGCGATTGCTTTTGCAATTCCCACATGTTGTGAATGTACATCCTGCCCTACTACCCAAATTTGGTGGAAAAGGCATGTATGGAATGAACGTACATGAAGCGGTGGTGGATGCCCGTGAAAACGAAACAGGCATCACCATACATTGGGTGAATGAGCATTATGATGAGGGTGCCATCATTTTCCAAGCAAAATGCGAGGTACTTGCCACAGATACAGCCCAAGATGTAGCGGAAAAAATCCATCAACTCGAAGGAGAGAATTTCCCGCGCATCGTGGAAGAAGTGTTGAAAGACATCGAACAGAAATCGTAATTTCGCAACTGATGGTTATTCACTGCTAGAGTTGCCACCAGACAAATATTTAAGTCATCACTGAATCTACTCCAAAAACGCCCATGAAATCAAATCATATAGAAACATTGGTTTTGCACGCTGGTATTGAACCAGATCCAACAACAGGTGCAATCATGACCCCCATTTTTCAGACGAGCACATACGTACAAGCTGCGCCTGGCGATCACAAAGGATATGAATACGCACGTACCCAAAATCCAACACGCGATGTATTGCAGAAGAATCTCGCGGCTTTGGAAGGCACCGCTCATGGTTTGTGTTTCAGCACAGGAATGGGCGCTGTGGATGCTTGTGCAAAATTGCTTTCTCCCGGCGATGAAGTGGTGAGCACCAATGACTTGTATGGTGGCACCTATCGCTTGTTTACGAAGATTTTTGCTCAGTATGGCATCAAGTTTCACTTCGTGGATATGAGCGATGAATCAGCCGTTCGCGCGGTTATGAATGAGAAAACAAAAATGGTTTGGGTTGAAACGCCTACCAATCCTTTGTTGCGCATTATCGACATCGAACTCATGATTCAAATCGGTCATGAGTTTGGCAGCATTGTGGTGGTCGACAACACTTTTGCATCGCCCTACTTGCAGAATCCTGCGAAAATGGGTGCTGATATCGTGATGCACTCAGCCACCAAGTATATCAACGGACACAGTGATGTGGTGATGGGCGTTTTGTGCACTTCCAGCGATGAATTGCGAGATCGTTTGGCCTTTATCCAGAATTCCTGCGGTGCAACACCCGGTCCGATGGATTGTTTCTTGACGTTAAGAGGCATAAAAACATTACATATCCGCATGCAACGCCATTGTGAAAACGGCGCAATCGTAGCGCATTGGCTTAAAAACCATCCAAAAGTGGGCGAAGTGTATTGGCCAGGATTTGAAACGCACCCCAATCATGCCGTTGCTAAAAAGCAAATGAAAGATTTCGGTGGAATGATTTCGTTCACCCTAAAAGACGATGCCATAGACAAAGCACTCACCTTCTTGAAATCTACGCAATTGTTTGCCTTGGCAGAGAGCTTGGGTGGTGTTGAAAGCTTGGTAGGTCACCCCGCAACCATGACCCATGCGAGCATCCCAAAAGCAGAGCGAGAAGCCAATGGATTGAAAGACAGCTTGATTCGTTTGAGCGTGGGTATCGAGCACATAGACGATTTGATCGCTGACCTAGAAGGCGCATTGGCGAAGGTTTAATCGCAATGACAGACCTCGAAATCAAGGATTTATTGGATTTTTGGGCGAAAGAGGTTGAAGAAAATGCTTTTGTAGAATTCGACCCCGTTCAGATACCCCACCGTTATTCTCGACTTCAAGACATAGAAATTGCTGGCTTTTTTGCGGCGATCATGGCTTGGGGACAGCGTAAAACAATCATCAAAAGTGCCCAAAAGTTGATGCATTTGATGGATGACGCCCCATTCGATTTTATCACTCAGCACGAGCCTGCAGATTTAAAGCGATTTCGGTCATTTGTGCATCGCACCTTAAATGGCGATGATGTGGTTTCCATGATTTCATTCTTCAAACAGCATTATCAAACGGCGCCGAGTTTGGAGGATTTGTTTTTCACCCCAGCGGTGCTCGAGGCGCCCAAAGGAACGCATATTTTCGAAGCCCTCGTGGCCTTTCAGTCTGCGTGGAAGGCATTCCCCCATCAAACCAGAACAGACAAACACTTGGCATCACCCCTCAAAGGCAGTGCATGTAAGCGTTTAAACATGTATTTCCGATGGATGGTTCGCAAGAAATCACCCGTGGATTTCGGCATCTGGTCCAAAGTTTCTACTTCCGAACTCTTATGTCCGCTCGATGTCCATGTACAGCGCATCTCCATGGAATTGGGATTATTGAATCGCGACAAGTCAGATTGGCAGTCGTGTGTGGAACTCACCGACAGATTGCGTGCATTTAGGCCTCATGATCCGGTTTATTATGACTATGCTTTGTTTGGCATTGGAGTTGCGAGAAATAAAGAAATTATCCTTTAACCCGTATAAATTTCATAAATTCGTAATTATAAAAATCAGCAAAATGGCAGAAAAATTCACAAGCAGCAACTTCAACGAGGTTGTATTGCAATCAGACAAACCCGTATTGGTAGATTTTTGGGCAGAGTGGTGTGGTCCTTGCCGCATGATCGGTCCAATGGTCGATGAGCTTTCAAATGAATATGCAGGCAAAGCAGTCATTGGTAAATTGAATGTGGATGAGAATCCAGACATTTCCATGAACTATGGTGTGCGCAGTATCCCTACCCTTTTGATTTTCAAAAATGGTCAATTGGTTGATAAAATTGTAGGTGCAGTACCAAAGCAAAACATTGCATCTAAAATTGATGCACAACTCTAAATAAAATAACTTTAAGAAAAGGCCGGCTCGCCGGCCTTTTTTATGAAATCTATCAACTGATTTTTACAGAATCATTCCCAAAAGGATTTTATATTTCAACTTGTGTTATTAGAAGAAATTCAATCTTTCTCCAACTTTGAAGTCTTGGCCAATAAAGCCAAGGAAGGTTTCATTGCGGGTTTACACAAGAGCCCATTCCGGGGATTTTCAGTTGAATTTGCAGAACACAGACCCTACAATCCCGGTGAAAGCGTAAAAAACATCGATTGGAAATTGTTGGCTCGAACAGATAAGAAATACATCAAACAGTTCGACGAAGAGACCAATCTAAAAGCGCATTTGTGGCTAGACACTTCGGGCAGTATGTGGTATCCCAAACAGCAGTGTTTAAAATTAAAAATGGGTGTCTTAGCGGCTGGAGTGATGGGTGGTTTATTGCAGCAACAAAAAGACAGTTTTTCATTGGGGATTTTTGATGAAAATGGATTTGGATATCGCAGCGCCATCAAAAGTACGCGTTCACACCTACAACAGCAGATTGGGAAATTGTCTCAATATTGGCAAAATACAGAGCCAAACAAGGAAATTGCCACGCAAACTTTTGAAGACGCCGTTTTACAAGTAGGGCGAAGGCATTTGGTGGTGATTATGAGTGATTTGTTGTGGGGGCCAACCGAGGCAGAGGCAGAGGCTTCCTTTTGGAAATACATGGCCATGTTGCGATTTCAAAAATGTGAAATTCTCTTGTTACAGATCCAACACAATCAACATGAATTCAACATGGATTTGGGAAATCGTCCTGTAAAATTCATTGATTTGGAAACCAACGAAAGCATCAAACTACAACCATCTGAGATCAAAAATCATTACATCGAACAAGAAATTGAACGACAAAAAACGATTCAAAACCATTGCATTCAGTTGGGCATTGATCACTTTTCAGCGGATGTCTCAAACCCCATCGAACAAGCACTCACGGCTTTCTTTGTAAAGCGCTCAAAGATGATGTAAATCACCTATTGAAGAGGAGTCGCTGCGGATTCAATTCACCAATCAGTCCATCGCTGTAACTCAAGGTACCATTCACCCAAACCTTGCTAGGAACATATGAAAATGTGCGTCCTTCCATGGGTGACCACGCACATTTATACAACAAATTGGACTTATTCACCGTAAATTCTGGTGTTGCGATGTTCACGTCGGGATTTTGCTTTAACAAGACCAAATCGGCCGCATATCCTTCGCGAACATACCCGCGATTCTCAATTTGATACAAAATGGCTGGATTGTGACACATTTTCTCTACCATTTTCTCGATGGTGATTTTCCCTTTAACAACATAGTCCATCATCAACGACAGCGCATGCTGAACGAGAGGCAAACCCGATGGCGCACTGGGATACAGATTTTGCTTTTCCTCCCATGTATGAGGCGCGTGATCAGTGGCAATTACATCGAATCGATCATCCAACAATGCAGACCACAAGGCGTCTCTATCTCCCTGAGTTTTGATGGCTGGATTGCATTTAATCAAATGACCCAAAGTGCTATAATCAGCGTCTGAATAGTGCAGGTGATGCACACACACTTCGGCTGTAATTCGCTTTTCCTTCAGGGGTATATCGTTCCGAAACAAATGTGTTTCTTTTTCTGAAGTGATGTGTAAAATATGCAATCGGCTGTTGTGTTTTTTCGCCAATTCCATCGCAAAAGACGAAGACAAATAGCAAGCCTCGGCGTCGCGAATGATGGGGTGTTGATTGGGCGGTATGTCATCGCCAAACTGCGCATGCGCTTCGGCATAACGAGATTTCACCCTACTTTCCGATTCACAATGTGTGGCAATGAGGATGGGAGAATTGGCAAACAATCCATTGAGTGCTTCTTCCTGATCAACCAACATATTGCCCGTACTGCTTCCCATGAAAATTTTCACACCGCAGACATTTCTTGGGTTCACTTTTTTCACCTCTTCAAGGTTGTCGTTGGTACCACCTAGATAAAACGAGTAATTCACCGCCGATGAGGCCGCACCCAATTCATATTTCAGTTCAAGCAATTCATTGGTGACCGTTTGAGGATTCACGTTGGGCATCTCCATAAACGACGTAGTACCTCCAGCCAAAGCCGCCCTACTCTCAGTAAAAATATTGGCTTTATGGGTTAGGCCTGGTTCTCTAAAATGCACTTGATCGTCGATGACACCTGGAATGAGATATGCGCCATCTGCATCAATTACTTGCATAGTGGCATCCGCCGAAATTGATGGCGAAATCTTTTCAATTATCCCATTTGAAATCAACAAATCACCTTCAATAATTTGAAGATCAGACACGATTCTGGCGTTTTTGATTAACTGTTTCAGCATAAAATACGATGTGATGGTAAAATTACATCATTATGTTGGGGACCACCCAATTTGAATCGAGGGAATTATCTAAGTAGGGTAAAATTCCCTTGAAGCGACCGTTTTTCATTATCGCAACCTATCCAGTAGGCCATGAAAATATAAACCCCTTCAGGTGCCGGTTTTCCATTGATATTGCCATCCCAGTTGATATCGGGACTATTCAATTCCATCATTTTCTCACCCCAACGATTGAAAATCTTGATATTGTATAAGGCACCTTTTACTTGATATTGATTCAACGGATACTGATCATTTCTTCCATCGCCATTGGGGGTAAAGGCATTTGGCATGAAGATGTTTGAAGGAAACAAATCCTTGCGTTTTTTCATATTGATGGAATCCACCGACACGCAGCCCTCGATATCTTTCACACGAACCCAATAAACACCGCTGTCGAAAGCCAATATGGTTTGTGTTTTTGCTCCCGTGCTCCAGATGTAGGATATCATACCAGCACCGGCATCCAACACAGGATTTTCCGATAAACAAAGCGTTGTATCTGAACCCAAATTGAGTGTAGGATTTGGGAACAACAACACATTGATTGAATCCTTCTCGGGGCAATTGTTGGAGTTGAACAACTCAACCACAACTTTCCCGGGCTGTTTGAGATAATAATCCCTGCCAATTACTTCTCTGTTCCAAACAATTCTCGTAACACCTGGCAGTGTGATCGACAGTGTAGTATCTATTTGATTGCAATACCTCAAATCCGCGCCCAAATCCAATTCATACGGGAAGTTTTTCAACGTAAATGTATCTCTATCAGAACACAAACCCACCGTAATCTTCAACCAATATGTACCTGGATTTGAAATATTTGCCACTTTGGTTGTTGCGCCATTGCTCCATAAAACCGACGTAGACCCTCCAATGTTCACCTTTGAATCAAAGGGAAAAGATACTCCCGGACAAACTACGGTATCACGCACAGCTGCTTGAACTGGCGTAAACTGACTTACAATGACAGAATCTTTTGATTTACAAAAATTGGGCGTTTCTCCAACTACGTAAACCTTTCCCGGTTTATTTACAACGATGGTTTGTGTGGTTTCCCCGGTGCTCCATGTGTATTTGGCCATTCCACTCAACGCACCCACAGTTCGATTGAATTTATCATCACTACAATAAACCGTATCGCCCCAAGCAGAAACAATGTTCCTATCGATCGTAATTTTCATTGAATCTCTCCAAGAACACACTTTGGAGTACACATCCAACCATACCCAACCCTCTTTTGCAGTACTTGTGGTATCTGTAATTGCGCCAGTGCTCCATTTATAGGCTTCCGCCACGATGTTTGACTTTAATTTCACTCTCCCACCCGGACATATGATGGTATCAGAGGGCAATTCAGGTTTGAGCGGCTCAACCACATTTACATAAGCAACGAAACTGTCTACACACTTGTTCTTGTAAGCGTACAATCTCACTTTGAATTTGCCTGCATGAGGAAACGTAAAGGTGGGGCTTGACAAATTAGAGGTATCCTTCGTGGAGGTATCCACACCAAAATTCCAATGGTATCGCTGCGCACTAGAGCTCTTATTTTGAAAGCGGTATTTGTATCCACAGATGAACGTAGGCACAAAATATGAGGCCACTACATCAATCACACAACTCTGCACATTGAACTGGTAGTCTCTTCGAGTAATGCCAATCAATTGTCCATTGCGATACTCTTTTACCATGATTCCAATAACAAACTGGCCGGTTCTGGTTGGGGTAAGCGTCATGAAACCCGTACTTCTATCTATTTGTAAAGGCGGATTGCCATCTATTTGAAATGTATCCTTGTAAGACGGACCCCAAGAGATTTGCGAAAATGGTGGTTGTTGAAGATCGCCATTGGATCCTTGATCTGGTCGAGGCATATTCGATGTACCGCCGGTAAACGGCCTAAACAATTCATAAACAAGACTGTCGCCATCTGCATCTATCGCGCTGTGATCAAATTTCAAAGGGGTATTGGTACAAAGGAAATTGGGCGGTAATTCTTTGAATACCGCTGAGTTGTTTTCTTTTTTGTTCGATAACGTTCG
>CANHGC010000036.1 GCA_947460045.1 Bacteroidota bacterium
ACAACGTTGACAAAGCGAATGGCGGAGGAGTTAACGAAGTATTTGATGCGATTGGGTGTGAAGGTGGACTACATTCACAGTGAGGTGAAGACTTTGGATCGCGTAGAAATTTTGAGAAATTTAAGGATGGGGGTGATAGATGTGTTGATTGGTGTGAATTTGTTGAGGGAGGGATTGGATTTGCCGGAGGTGAGTTTGGTGGCGATCATGGATGCGGATAAGGAAGGATTTTTGAGAAGTCAGACCGCGTTGGTGCAAACGATTGGTAGGGCTGCGCGAAACGATCGGGGCTTGGTGATTATGTATGCCGACAAGATTACGGAGAGTATGCGAAAAACCATCGAAGAGACAGATCGTAGAAGGGAGAAGCAGGTAAAATACAATTTGGAACATGGCATTACGCCGAAGACTGTTTTGAAGAGTATGGATGAGATATTCAAGCAAACGTCTGTGGCCGATGCGAAGTTTGGGGATGTTGAATTGGGCAGTGGTGCCAATTACAATTTGCCTGAGAGTAGGATCAACATGGCGGCGGATCCGGTGGTTGCCTATATGGACCAGGCGGGCATCGAGAAGATGATTGTTCGCACGGAGAAAGATATGATGCGCGCGGCGAAGGAGATGGAATTCATGGAAGCGGCGAGATTGCGCGATGAATTGGAATTGCTGCGCAATCGCCTCAAAGAATTGGCTGTGGCCAAGTGAGGTGACTTCCCTGCTCAAAAGGGTATAACCCGTTGAAGGGTTGTTGTTTAATGGGTGATTTTTAGGGAATGGTGACTGAGGCAGATGTTACTGCGCTCACGCAGAAAAATCCACCTACGCCAGGTTTTTTGTTGGGGTTGAACGATACGATATTGGTAAAAATGTTGGCTGGGGGCGTTGCAAACAGACCCCCATTTTGGTTTTCGCTAACCACCAAGTTGAACCATGCGAAGGCAATTGCATTGATGGAATGGATTTCAATTCTCACGGTTTCTCCTGATTTGAATGAGCGAGAAAAATCGTTCACGCCATTGTATCGCACTGGGTAGATAAACAAATCGCCATCTTGTCCTCTAGAGGTATTTCCCATGTCGGCGGAAATGTTCAATTGGCTGATGTTGTTGAGGAAGGTATCGTTTCGAAAAGTTTTGATCCAATAGAAATCGCCGGGGCCTTTTCGGTCTTTGGCCATGAGCTCTACATATTTTCCGGTGGTGTTGATGGGCGGGCCATTGCCTTCCACGTCTACCAATGGCAGGGAATCTATGGTGGTTGTGGGGTTTAGGGTGGAAAAGCTGACCAAGGTATCAGTTCCGATGACTACGAGCAGAGCGTAATCATGTCCGATAGAAAACGTATCACCGGTGGTGGGGTTGGGCACGAATTGGTATTTGCCGTTGGCGGTGTGGTTGAAAACGAAGAGTTTTGGGAAGGAGGTGGATTGGTCTACCACGGCCACTTGTGCTTGTGTGATGGCTGGTTCTGAGCCTGTGGAATCGAAATAACCGATGCTGCGCGTGAGTTTGATGGTTTGGGTATCGAGGGTATTATTGACAAATGCGTCTACCACGATTTTGGGTGATTTGTTCACAACATCCAGTTGGATGACGTCTTCGCAACCGGCCAGAAAGGTGGCAAGTCCTGAAAGAAGGATGAAGAAACTGTTGCGTTGTATTTGATTGGAAAGTGATTTCATGGGGGGAGTAATTAGAATTTGAAATTGTAAGAGATGGAAGGAATGGCGGCGCCGATTACGCTGTATCTGATGGCTTCGTTTTGACCTTTGTTTTGGAAGTTGGTGGCGAAGTAGATACTAAATGGGTTGCGTCTGTTATACACGTTATAGCAGGAGATCACCCAGTTGCTTTCGAACTTCTTGGTTTTCTTTCTGGTATAGGTGACGCTTAGGTCGAGGCGATGATAATCCGGGTTCCTTACATTGTTTCTTGCATTGGAACCTGCATCGGGTACAACGTAACCTTGTACGGTATATTGACCTGTGTAGAAGGTGGCGGGTGTGCCTGTACTGAAGACGAAGTTGGCTGCAAACTCCCATTTATTATTGAGTTTGTATTGCGATACCACGTACAAATTGTGGAGGCGATCGAACCGGTTGGCGTACCAGTTTCCATCGTTGATACCAACCACTTGTCGTTCAGAGCGAGAGAGCGTATAACTTACCCAACCCGTTAGGTTGCCGGAAGATTTCTTTACGTAGGCTTCAATTCCGTAGGCTCTTCCGATTCCAGTTAACAAATCTGCTTCAAGTAACTCATTTAGAAGTAGGCTTGCACCGTCAATGTAATCTACTTGGTTTTGGAGGGTTTTGTAATATCCTTCGATGCTGGTTTCGAATTCGTGTTTTCCGTTGAAATTTTTGAAGTAACCCAGGGCAATTTGGTCGGCAATTTCCGGCTTGATGTTGTTGGTTGTGGGCTGCCAAACGTCGAATGGCACTGAGGCGGCGGTGTTTGAAATGAGGTGAAGGTTTTGAACCATTCTGTTGTAACCCCCTTTGATTGAGCTGTTGTTATTGAGTTGGTATTTGAAGCCCAGGCGGGGTTCGGGGTTGATGTAATTGGCAACAATTTGGCCTTTTTCGGTAGAATACATACTATCTAGTATGCCTTGTTTGCCCGGTTCTCTGTTGAACAAATACACTTTTCCTGGTCCCATGTATAAGAACTGACTCACTCGGATGCCGGCTCTAATGGAGAATCTGCCGTTGGCGTTCCAATCATTGGAGATGTAAACAGCATTTTCAAGTGCGTATCTATCGGGCAGACCAAACTTAAGGTTTAGGGTAGCTGATTTGGCTACGGCTTCACCGGGGATGAAGCGGTAATGGGTAGATTGGGCACCGAAGGCGATGGTGTTTTTTGGGTTATAGAAGTAGTTGAAGTCAACTTTGGCACTATTGTTTACAATGTTGCTTTTCCAATTGAAGGTAACGTCGCGATTGGTAAACTCCAGGTTATAGCGGTATCGGGAGTAATAATAGGTGAAGTTGGAGAACAATCTTTTGTTGAACACGTGATTCCAACGGGTGGTAACGGTGGAGTTGCCCCATTTCACGCCAAACAGTCCAGCGGCTTTGAAAACGTCATCGCCGATATAGGTAGAGATAAATATGTTGTCTCTTTTGTAGCTGTAATTGGCTTTGGCGGTGAGGTCGTAGAAATAAAATTGGCTGCCGGCGAGGTTATCGGGCAGAAAGGGTTTTGCCAATACATCGATATAGGATCTTCGTCCGGAGATCATGAAGCTTGATTTTGCGGGGGTGCTGCGGGGTTTCAGCAGTTTTTTGGATTCGGGTTTTGCCAATGGACCTTCGAGGGTAAGGCGGGAGAAAATGGTGCCGATACCACCATTGGCTTGGAAAGCCCTTTTGTTTCCATCGCGGGATTTCACATCGAGGGTGGAGCTGAGTCGACCCCCATAATTGGCGGGAATGCCACCTTTCACGAGTTCTACGTCTTTTACTGCATCGGGGTTGAAGATCGAAAAGAAACCAAAAAGGTGAGCGGAATTGAATACGGGTGCTTCGTCCATCAGTACCAAATTTTGGTCAATTGAACCGCCTCTTACGTTGAATCCGGAGGCACCTTCGCCCACAGTGGTTACGCCGGGAAGCAGTTGAATGCTTTTGATCACGTCGGCCTCACCCAGGAATGCGGGGATTTTTTTGATGGTTTGGCCGTTGATGCTTTGGGTGGAGATATCGAGTGATTTGACGTTGTTGTTGCGTTTGGAGCGGATGATGACTGTGCCTACGCCTTCCACCTCGGGGATGAGCAAGAAGTTGATTTCTTCATTGGCTTTGGCGGTGATGGTTTGCGCGAAGGGGGGATAAGACGGCGCGATGATTTGGATGGTATACTGGCCTTGGGGAATGGTAATGCTGTAAAAACCATAACCGTTGGTGGCGGCACGAAAATCTGGACTGACTTTGGTGTCGCTGGGGCTTGTGGTTGTTTTTACTGGGGTAACAATGATTTGTGCTTTGCCGATGGTTTCTCTGGTGGTGCTGTCTTTGATGTATCCTGATATGGTAACATTTTGGGCGCTGAGTAATCCGGTGGTAATGATGAAGAATAAGAAGGAAATGATGCGTTGCATTGGTTTTACAAAGGTACTTGTAGAAGTAACAAACGAATGAGGAATTTGTCGATGAAAGCAATGAATTGGTAAAAAACTCTCGGTTGGAATGGGCCTCATGGGGTTGGTTTTATTGATGCTGTTGCGATGGAGGTGCGTTATTCAAAGAAAAAGACATCCATGGGATGTCTTTTTCTTTGAATGCATGATTGTTTTCTGGGTGTGAGGTAACACCTTGACAGAATGATCAGGTATTAATCGCGGTCTTTCATGTGCACGTAGGCACGGGGGGTTTCGCCGGTATAGATTTGGCGTGGGCGGGCGATGGGTTGTTTTTCTTTGCGCATTTCTTGCCATTGGCTGATCCAACCTGGAAGGCGGCCCATGGAGAAGAGAACGGTAAAGAAATCGGTTGGGAAGCCCATGGCGCGATAGATGATGCCTGAGTAGAAATCCACGTTCGGGAACAATTTGCGTTCAACGAAATATGGATCTGTGAGGGCGGCTTCTTCGAGTTGCTTGGCAATTTCCAAAACTGGGTCATTCACACCCAATTTCGCCAATACATCGTCGCACGCTTTTTTGATGATTTTTGCGCGGGGGTCGAAGTTTTTGTATACGCGGTGACCGAAGCCCATCAAGCGGAAAGGATCGTTTTTGTCTTTGGCTTTGTTGATCCATTTTTGAACGTCGCCACCATCATTTTGGATTTGCTCAAGCATTTCCAATACTTCTTGGTTGGCACCACCGTGCAAGGGACCCCAAAGGGCTGAGATACCGGCAGAGATGCTGCTATACAAGTTTGATTGTGAACTACCCACAACGCGAACGGTGCTGGCACTGCAGTTTTGTTCGTGATCTGCGTGAAGGATGAGCAATTTGTTCATCGCGCTCACCAAAACGGGATCTGGCTCATATTCGGGCATGGTAACCTGTCCGAAAGTCATATTCAAATAATTGGCCACATAATCCAAGCTGTTTTTTGGATACACGGTTGGATGACCATTGCGTTTTTTATAGATCATCGCACAGATTGTAGGCATCTTGGCCATCAAACGAATGATGGTTCTGTTGATGGCTTCTTCTGAGCGATGTGGGTTCAATGCTTTGGGATAGTACAAGCCGAGCGCAGCAACCATACTAGAAAGTTGACCCATTGGGTGAGACCCTGTTGGGAAAGCTTTGAACATGGCTTCTAGGCCTTCATTGGCTAGGGTATGCTCACGGATGGCGCTTTGAAATTCAGCATATTCTGTGGCATTGGGCAATTTTCCATATAGCAACAAATAGGAAACTTCGAGGAAGGATGCGTGTTCGGCAAGGTCTTCGATGGAGTAACCGCGGTGATGCAATATACCTTCTTCACCATCCAAAAAGGTGATGGCACTTTTGGTAGAACCCGTATTTTTAAATCCAATATCTAGGGTGATGTGACCTGTAAGATCTCTTAACTTACTGATATCGATGGCTTTTTCACCTTCAGTTCCAGTGATGACTGGGAATTCGTACTCTTGACCTTCTACGATGAGTTTTACTGTTTCAGACATGGGTATTTAATAAACGGATTTTGGCTACTGCGAATATAACGAATCGGTACAGAATCCCCAAGCAAAGTGGACAAGTCTACCGATTGATAACAATCTGTAAACAAACACCGGAGTTGAGAAATGGTTTGCTCTAACCGCTGATTTCGTTAAAACCTTTGGCCGTGAGTTGGAATTTGGTTTTCCGAATTTTGTCGATATCGAACGACCCCAAAACCTGGTTGTTTTTGTCGATGGCTTTGATGTAACGATAGTGATGCAATTGGCGGATAATATCGATGGTTACATTCACTTGAAGGCCGGTATCCTCCACCACGGTCATGGGTGTTTCTGCGTGGATTAAACACAGAAGCACCTTTTTTTCATCGTCGCCGATTTCAAACATCAGTCGAACTTTTCTGGACGCATTTGCGGGAAGAACAGCACTTCTTGGATGCTTTGTTGATTGGTAAGCATCATGGTAAGGCGATCGATTCCCACGCCGAGGCCTGAGGTGGGGGGCATGGCGTATTCCAAAGATCTCACGAAATCGTGGTCATAGGCCATGGCTTCATCATCGCCGCGGGCTGCCAAAGCGAGTTGGTCTTCGAAGCGTTCTCTTTGGTCGATTGGATCGTTGAGTTCTGTATAGGCGTTGGCGATTTCTTTGCCATTGACGAAGAGTTCGAAACGTTCTACCAAGCCGGGTTTAGAGCGGTGTTTCTTGGTGAGCGGACTCATTTCCACTGGGTAATCGGTGATGAAGGTGGGTTGGATGAGGTGTTTTTCTGCGCAGGCACCAAAGATTTCATCGATGAGTTTGGCTACGCCCATTTGTGCGGTGACTTCACAGCCCAATTTTTTGGCTTCAGCGCCCAATTCGGCTTCTGATTTTCCTTCGATATCGATGTTGCCATATTTTTTAATGGCTTCGGCCATGGTGAGGCGTGCGTAGGGTTTGGCGAAAGAGATTTGGTGTTCGCCGAGGGTTACCGATGCACTGCCTGTTACGTCGATGGCGCAAGTTTCGAGCATTTCTTCTACGAAGTCCATCATCCAGTAATAATCTTTATAGGCCACATAGATTTCAAGGGCTGTAAATTCTGGGTTGTGTGTACGGTCTATGCCTTCGTTGCGGAAATTTTTCGCAAATTCATAAACGCCATCGAATCCACCCACGATGAGACGTTTTAGGTATAATTCATTGGCGATGCGCAAGTAAAGGGGAATGTCTAATGCGTTGTGGTGCGTCATGAAGGGGCGGGCGGCTGCACCACCGTGTATGGTTTGCAGTATGGGTGTTTCCACTTCCAAATATCCTTTGCTGTTGAAGGTATTGCGGAGGCTTTGAATCACTTTGGTGCGTTTGATGAATGTTTCTTTGAAGTGCGGATTCACGACCAAATCAACGTATCGCATGCGATAGCGTGCCTCGGGATCGGTGAATGCATCGAACACATTGCCATCTGCGTCTTGCTTTGGCAAGGGCAATGGGTTGAGGCATTTTGATAGCAATTGTAGCTCGGTGACGTGCACAGAGAGTTCACCGGTTTGTGTGGTAAACACGTGGCCTTTCACGCCAATGATATCACCGATATCGAGGAGTTTTTTGAAAACGGTGTTGTAGAGGTCTTTGTTTTCGTCTGGACAGATTTCGTCGCGGTTCACGTAGATCTGCATTCTTCCGCTGGAATCTTGCAAATCGGCGAAGGCGGCTTTACCCATGATGCGGCGGGTCATAAGGCGACCTGCGAGCACAACTTCCTTCCATTTGTTATCCTCAGCAGACTGGTTGTATTGTGCGCGAATGTCTGCTGCGAGGCAGTTCACGGGGAAAAGGGCTGCGGGATAGGGATCGATGCCAAGGGCTCTGAGTTGTTCGAGCGATTGACGGCGAAGGAGTTGTTGTTCGTTAAGGGTAGCTTCCATGCGATTTGGCTTGCAAAATTAGCCAAAATTCGCGATATTATTGGGGAGAATCCGTGGGGCTCTGAAAGGCTTTTTCTACCTCTTCTTTTGAGAAGAAGGTATTTTGACCGATCACCATGATTGCCACGCCTACGGTGATACAGGCATCGGCGAAATTCCAGATGGGAGAGAAGAAGACAAAAAATTGACCACCCCAGATGGGCAACCACTCTGGGAGATGTCCTTCCCACATGGGTGCATAGAACATATCTACCACTTGGCCTTCGAACCAGCTGCCGATGTAATGGTTGGTATCGGCGTAAAGTACTCCGTAGAAAACGGAATCGATGATGTTGCCCAGTGCGCCTGCGAGTACCAAGGCGATGCAAATGAGCAAGCCCCAATTGGCCTCGTTGCGTATGCATTTGATGAGGTACCAAAAGCCGAAGCCAGAGACGATGAGTCGGAAAAACGTAAGCACGAGTTTGCCCACTTTTCCGCCGCCAAAGAGTTTCATGCCATAGGCCATGCCATCGTTTTCGATGAAATAGAGTTTAAACCAATCGCCGAAGACGGGTTTGATTTCGCCGAGCATAAAATGCCCTTTGATATAGGTTTTAATCCACTGATCGATGATCAGCAGCAGCACGATGGATGCTATCGGAAAGAGAAATTTCCGGTTGTTGAGCAAAGAATGGGGGTTCGACATTGAAGGTTTAGCGCTTCAGTTTGGCCTCGATGGTTTGTGTGGTATGGGGTACTGCGCGCAATCGCTCCTTGGGAATCAATTTGCCTGAGGTTTTGCAGATGCCGTAGGTTTTGTTTTCGATACGCACCATTGCCGCTTCAAGGTTTTTGATGAATTTGAGTTGATGGGCTGCCAATTGGTTGAGATTTTCTTTCTCAAAAGTATCCGCACCGTCGTCTAGGGTGAGGTAATTGTTGTTCGTGCCTTCGCCACCACCTTCACTGTTTTTGAGGTTGTTTTGGATGGTTTTGAATTCGTCTTTGGCGATTTCCATTTTTTTCAAAATGATGTCCTTGAACTCTTGGAGCTCATCGTCGTTGTAACGGGTCTTTTCTTTTTCCATGACTTAAACTTTCATTAATTGGATGTGCACGGGGTATTCGTAAACATCGAGTACATGTTCACTGTCGTCTTCGGTTTCTTGGATCGACAGGGCCAATACTTCGCCACAAATATAAGTGTTAAAATGGTTTACGCTCTTTTTGATGGCAGGATCTGCTTTGTAAAGTACATGGATTCTGTCTGTTAAGTCCAGGCCAATGTCTTTCCGCAGGTTCTGTACGCGGTTCACAAATTCTCTGGCGATGCCTTCTTGGTGTAGATCTTCGGAGATGGTGATATCCAGGGCCACGGTTACGCCATTTTCGGAAGCTACTAGCCATCCGGGCATGTCTTGTGTGGCAATATCCACGTCTTCGATGAGCAAATCTGTGGGGTTGCCATTGAGAGAAACGCTGATGGCACCGTTGTTTTCAAGTTCTCTGATTTGTTCTTGCGAGAAGCTTTGTACGATGGCTGCCATGGCTTTCATTTCGCCGCCCAATTTTTTACCAAGGGTTTTGAAATTGGGTTTGATGCTTTTCACCAGGCTGGGGTGATTGGCCGATACAAATTCGATTTCTTTCACGTTTACTTCTGAGCAAATGAGTTCGCTCATGTGTTGAACGGCTTCTTTGAAATCGGGCTTATCGGCTGGGAATAGGATTTTTTGTAGGGGCTGACGCACCTTGATTTTCTCTTTTTTCCGCAAGCTCAAAACCAGGCTGCAGACTTGTTGCGCCAGGGCCATGGATTGTTCCAGTTTGGGGTTAACCGCCGCTTCATCGGCTTTGGGCCAGGTGGTCAGGTGCACGCTGCTTGGCACGGTGTTTTGTGCGATGCCGGCGGTGTTCAACGCTCTGTACAACCAATCGCTAAAGAACGGGGCGATGGGTGCGGTGAGCTGGGTAACGGTATTTAAGCAGCGATAGAG
>CANHGC010000037.1 GCA_947460045.1 Bacteroidota bacterium
CGTGCCGACAAAGGATTGGAAATCAAGTTTGATGCTCCTTGGAACAAGGGTTTCATGAAGAACAGCAATATTGATTTTGTAGGTAATCGTAAAAAATATTACATCGCATCTGCACTTGTAATTGTAGCTGGTTTGGTGGCGTTTATTGCCAAAGGAGGTATCAGTACCGGTATTGATTTCAAAGGAGGTCATGCCTATGTGATTCAATTTGATGCCGCTAAAAACTATCAAACAGAAGCGGTGAAAACTGCCTTGGATAACAACTTGAAAGAGTCTAGCAACGAAGTGAAAACTTTCGGTAGCAAAGGTCAATTCAGAATTGTGACTACTTATATGATTGATGCTGAAGGACAAGAAGGTAGAGATTCTGTAAGAGCAGCGGTATTGTCGTCTTTGAAAGGTTTTGAATTGGTTGGAGAAGATCCTGTACTTTCATCATCAAAAGTAGGTGCGGCAATTGCTACAAGTACCAGAGACAAGAGTGGTTTCTTGGTTATTTTAACAGTTGTAGGTATATTCTTATACATTGTATTCCGTTTCCGCAGCGTGGCTTACGGTATGGGTGCAACGATTGCATTGATTCACGACGTTTTGGTTGTGTTGTCGATGTTTGCCATCTTGGATGGTGTTGTGCCTTTCCCAACGGATTTTGACCAACACTTGATTGCGGCCTTGTTGACCTTGTTGGGTTACTCAATCAACGATACGGTAATTGTATTTGACCGTATTCGTGAATTCTTGACCAACAACAAAGCGGAGCGCTCTGATGCGAAATTGATCAATTTGGCGATCAATGATACATTGTCACGTACAATCATTACTTCAGCTACTGTATTTGTGGTTGTTTTGATATTGTTCTTGTTCGGTGGCGATGCTTTGAAAGGCTTCTCATTGGCCTTGTTGATAGGTGTAGTAGTTGGTACTTATTCTTCAATCTGTATAGCAACCCCAATTGTTGTTGATTTCTCAACTAAGAAAAAACAATCGTAATTATTTCACTTCGAACTTTCGAAAAGGCGGAGTGATATTCACTCCGCCTTTTTTGTTATTGCCTTTTTGAAATCGCAAGTCACACAATAGAACGTTACCCATTATTGGAATTATCCCTTCATAATAATCATTTCATTTACCCTCAGAATATTATCGCATGTTAAATCAGTCTATCCCTCAGAATCAATTGCAATCCATCGCCGAAACTTTCGGTACCCCCGTTTATGTGTATCATGCCGAAACCATCCAATCGCAGTACAAACGATTGCTCAATGCCTTTCCCAAAGCCAAGGTGAAGCTTCATTACGCGCTGAAGGCCCTAAACAATGTGAATATTCTTCGATTGCTGAAAGCCGAAGGAGCGGGTTTAGACGCGGTATCTATCCAAGAAGTGCAATTGGGTCTTCGTGCGGGTTTTGCGCCCCATGAGATCATGTATACCCCCAATTGTGTGGACTTTGCCGAAATCAAGGAAGCTGTGGAACTCGGTGTTCATATCAATATCGATAACATAGCCATTTTGGAGCATTTCGGGCATGCTTACGGCAACAAAGTGCCCTGCTGTATCAGATTGAACCCACATATCATGGCGGGCGGACACAGTCATATTTCTGTTGGACATATTGATTCGAAATTTGGCATTTCGATTTACCAACTCAGGCATGTATTGCGTGTGGTTGAATCGCTCAACATCCGTGTGAATGGTTTGCATATGCATACGGGTAGCGATATTTTGGATGCCGATGTGTTTTTGCGTGGCGCGGAACTGTTGTTCGATGCCGCCCGGAGTTTTCCGGATTTGGAATTCATGGACTTTGGCTCGGGATTCAAGGTGGGATACAAAAACGATGATATCGTCACGGATATCGAGGAGATCGGTACAAAAATTTCAGATGCATTTGGCGTGTTTTGCCAAGAATACGGCCGTGAATTGGAGCTGTGGTTTGAGCCAGGGAAGTTTGTGGTTTCGGAGTCAGGTTCACTCCTGGTTAAAGCCAATGTAATCAAACAAACCACATCTACCGTGTTTGTGGGGGTGGATTCAGGGCAGAATCATTTGATCCGTCCGATGTTCTATGATGCCTATCACCATATAGAGAATATTTCTAACCCAGAAGGGGCTTCACGCCTATACAGTGTTGTGGGTTATATCTGTGAAACCGATACGTTGGGATATGATCGCAAATTGCAAGAGGTTAGGGAAGGGGATGTTTTGCGCATTCACAATGCCGGAGCCTATGGGTTTAGTATGAGCAATAACTACAATGCGCGATTGCGCCCAGCCGAGGTGTTGGTGAAGGATGGTGCTGCGCATCTCATCCGAAGACGCGAAGTTTTGGATGATTTAATTCGCAACGAAATTGAATTGGATGGCTTGATTTGATTTCAATACCAGCTTTAAAAGAGAAAGGGCGCCAAATATTTGGCGCCCTTTCTCTTTGTATGTGCACAGTGTTTGTGCGAAAATGCTACAATCCTTAGATCAATTACTCGCAATTCTGATTCAAGAAATACTCGTACGTTCCGTCAACTGTATCGTTTGAGTTGCGAATCTTACCGCGCACAATCTGAAACTGTACACTCAAGATTTTCTGTCCGCCCGGATTTACCGCAGCGAAAAACTTGTTAGGTATCATACTCAATGAAAACTTACCGTTGCCGTTGTTCTTCATCGCCAACTGAGGCGCAGTGGCTACCTTGGTAATCGAAACGATTTGAACAAAATCTGCTGCACCAGCACCAATTCTTGCTTTGGCATACACGTAGAAGTCTTCTTTGTCTTTCAGCGTGTCTTTGGTTTCCAGATTGCGATCGTATTGGATCGTTAACACATCGTTAGCGCCAATGGATAATGTATCTTTCACCGCCAAACGGGGGAATGGAGAGATTTTTTGTGGACCAGTGACCGGAGGTGCTAATTCAATTTTCAAATCTTCCGTTTTGTCTTCACCCGCGGCACCGCCTGTACCGTCCTTCTTTTTCAACAACAAATTGATGTCGTTGTTGTACAATTCCGCAGCGGTTACTTCGTAAAACTGTGTAGGAATCATTCTGTAGAAGTATAGGTCATTGCCTGCAGACCTCATTTGCAATGCGTCTGTGCTGGCTTGCCATGTGCCGTTGTGCAATGGGTGCCCTTTTGGGTGTTCCTTTGGTGCCCATGTCCACATGTACAATGGGTCGGTGGTACCAGCCAACTGTTGACGGTCACATTTTTTGATATCAACCCAAATGGTAATGGAATCGTTGGGATTGATTGGATCTGGTGTTGCCCATGCTTTTTGTGCAGACAGTTTTGATGAGAACAAGCAGATTGCGAAAAGTGTAAAAATGAACTTTTTCATGTTCTTGTTATTTGCGGGTGTAGGTTAGGTGATAACTCACGGTGCGCTTGCCACCGCAAATTTTGTTGTATTTCAACGACAAGAAATTGTCTTGTGGCCTAACAGGGCGGATCAATTTCATGCTATTTTCAGTTGCACTGCTGGCGTCAAAAGTAACGTAGCTTGGGTATTCGTTGCTGTCGAAATTCCATTTGCCGGTTGTGTTTTTGAACAAGTTGCTTCCTGCACCTGGCGTGATGGTATAGGCACCATCTTTGCCAAAGGCAATTTCCATTGGCGCTCCGTCGATGTAAGCGTCCGTCACGTTCAACAAGGTATCGCTTTCTACAAATGCCAATTGAACATTCACATCAATTTGGTCTACTTTGCTCAAAATCCAAGCGGAACTGCTAATGCCGTCTACTTGATTCGCTTTTGGACCTAGTTCTTTCTTTTCAGGTCTACAAGCGGTAATGCTTGAGACGATGATTGTGGCTACAATGGCCAGTTTAAATATCTGTTTCATTAGTTGCAACCTCCTGTTGGATTAATTTCAAAGATGGTGGTTTTCTCGGTGATGGGGAACTGCAAAAGGAAACCTGGGCAATCCCAACGATGTCCTCTCACGAAAATATTTTCTGTTTCAACGGCACCCAATCTTTTGATTTCAGGGGTGCGATCACCTTGGAATAACAATTCAATTCTTCTCTGCGCGCGAGTGGCAGTGATGATTTGTTGAGCGGTAGAACCTGCAGCAACGATTTTACTATTGTCTGTGTAGGCCCTTTGAATAATGGCGTTGATATCGGCAGTCGCGATGGTTAAATCACCTCCACTTTTGGCCAATGCTTCGGCGCGAATCAAGTGCATCTGCGTCAAATGCAATACGGGCACGTTGAAGAATGGCGCGTTGAACATCTCGCTTTTTACAAATTCGTTTTGTGCTCCGGCATTTACCACAGTTAACAATTTCAAACGCTTGTCGATCGCCAAGTCTACATTCAAATTGGCCCACAATTCACGAGACATTTGGCAGGTTGGATTTCCAGGAGAATAGTTGTCTGAATATCCACCACTGCGTTTGTCGTTCACACCAGTGCTTATGATTTTGAAGATGTGCTCGCTGCTAGCATCAGACGAAAATACATTCACTGTATCGCTCAAAGTGTATTTCTTGGAGTCAATTACACTGCTAGCATAGGTCGCCGCATCGGTGTATTTGCCCATTTGGAAGTATACGTGTGCCAACAAAGCCTTTGCACTCATTTTGTCGGCATAGTCACCATTCGATTCTGGCAAAGCGGTTTCAGCGTCTTTCAAATCGTTTAAAATCGCATCGTAGGCTTCAGCAACCGATAAACGGGGACTGGGTTTGGTGGATGCGGTTTTTACAATGGCGATACCAGGGTGCACGTTGCCAGCTGTATATCCATAAGGGTGCGCGAACATACGAACGGCACTGAAATGACACAATCCACGGATAAATTTGATCTCGCCAGTCATGCGGTCTTTATCGGCCTGACTCAAATCAGTCACTTTATCCATGTTGTCCTGAACGAAGTTTGCACGGAAAATGGCGCGATAAAGGATGCTGTAATAACTTCCGCAAGTGCCATTAAAGAACAAAACGTTGTGGGAGTGGAGCTCACGCAAGTCGTTGTTGTTTGGGATTGCCAAGTTGTCTGACTGCATTTCGCTCATCATTTGTGAGAATCCACCGAATGTATTGGCGACTTCGTTGTAAGATGAATTGAGCAATCTTTGCAGATCATCTGTGGTTTTGATTGCATCATCCACCAACAGTTCATTGGGTGGGGGAGTTTCAATCATATTGTCGCAGGAGACCATCGCGCCACCCATGATGGCCATCGACAGAAACATTGCAAAGGAATGAAATAAGTTCTTTTTCATGATTAGAAGCTAAAGTTTAGGGCCACACTCACACTCTTTTCTTGGGGTGTGGTGAGGTAGGTGATACTGCCCGACATATTGCGGTCGGTTGGGTTTTCGAAATCGCGGGCGATTTCAGGGTCGATACCTGTGTAGCGCGTCCATGTTAACAAGTTGGTACCCACCAACATGATACGTGCTGCATCGAACTTGGATTTTTTTAACCAAGCAGCAGGCAATTTGTAGCTGATGTTGATGCTACGTAAACGGATGTAAGATCCATCTTGCAACCACAAATCAGTATTGATCCATGGGGTAGTAGATCCATGATTGAAAGTACTCAAGGTCATTTTTGGATACAAAGCATCGTCGCCAGGATTCTGCCAACGATCCAATACCCTGCGGTCCATGTTCCAATCGGTCATCAAACTCAACTGGCGTTTTACAGAGCTTTCGAAAATACTTCCGCCCCAGTTGAAGTATATGTTTGCGTTCAATTCCCAGTTTTTGTATGAGATGGTGTTTGCCAAGTTTCCGAAGGCCTTTGGCAAAACGTTACCCACAGCAACTCGGTTGGCAGGATCCCACTTTTTGGTTTGGTTTCCGTTCAAATCAAAATACACAGGAGCGCCAGTGGCTGGATCAACGTGTGAAAAACGGACCAAGAAGTTTGTACCAACTGGTTGGTTTAGTACCACACGGGTATCATTGGTACCTCCGCTGATGGCGTCTGGCGTGTAAACACCAATGCTGGTGATTTCGTTTACGTTGCGGGCGATGCTAAAGTTGGTTGTCCAGTTGGTGCGCTTGGTGCGAATATTTACCGTTTTCAAAGTGAATTCAACACCTTGGTTCGTGATGCCACCCACGTTGTCGTAGAAGCTACCAAAACCCGTTGAAACCGGAATGGATACATTCATGATTACGTCGCTGGTCACTTTGTTGTAGTAGGTGATTTCTGTGCTAATGCGACCTTTGGCAAATGCCATTTCAACGCCGGCATCAAAGTTTACAGTGCTTTCCCAACGCAAATTGGGGTTTTCTAAACGAGAGGGAGCCAACTGCGGCTGTCCGTTGTATCTCGGTAAGTTGCTACTTGGTGTAATCGTACCCCAACGCGCATAATTGTCGAAATTGGCATTGCCCGATTTTCCCATACCTGCACGAAGCTTCATGAAATTGATGAATTTGTATTTTTTCATGAATTGCTCTTCGCTAAGAATGTATCCAACCGCTGCGGCAGGGAAGAAGCCATAACGGTTGTTTCTTCCAAATCTGGAGCTTCCGTCCCAACGACTGGTTAACTGGAAGTTCAGTTTGTTTTTGAAGCTGTAGTTGAAGCGACCGAAGTAGCTAATAAAGGCCCATTCGTAAGGGGTTCTGCTGAAAGCCTGAAGGGCAGTGTCTGGGATAGCGACTTGGTCTACAGAACCTGTGGCATCGAAATTCTCAACATATTTGCTCTTGGTGATGCTTCTTTGGGTTTCAGTTCCGGCCATCGCACTTACCGCGTGATTCTTGCTCAGTTCTTTGTTCCATTGGGCGGTCAAAAACTGGTTTCTGTTCATCGTCCAGCTAGGGAACCACTTGGCATTACCATTTTGCTGATAGTTGCCGTTGTACAATTTGATCAACGCAGCGGGTTCGTACAAGTATTCGTTGTAATCCATGTAATCAATGCTTGTGCTGTAATTTACAGTCAAGTTTTTGTTGATTTCATAGCTAATATTGGCGTTGTTGATTGAACGAACTTCAACAGTTCTCCAGTTTTTCAAGTCACGAATGGTGTGAAGTCCCACCGGTGTAATGTAAGATTTGCTCGCGCTATCGTACAAAGGAGTAAGTGGATAAATGGGCAACATGGTACTCATGGCAGATCCCAATCCACCGGCCCATGACGCGTCTACACGGGTGTTTGTACCGCGGCTCAATGACTGTGATAATTGGATGTTCAATCCTTTGATGGGGCGATAATCCAAATTCACACGTTCAGAAACACGGTTGTATTTGTTGCCAATGATGAAGCTACCGTTGTCATCCATGGAGACAATGCCTTTTACGGCGAAATTCTTCCCCATGTAATTGGCTGATAGGTTGTAATTCTGCTTAAATCCGTGACCAATGACTTGATCGATCCAGTTGGTGTGGTTCTTCGGGTCGTTGGCCTGTGCCCAGCTCATGCGGATGCCATTGAGCGACAAATCCGGTGTCCCCGTTCTACCATCGTTATACCATGCTTCTTCGTATAATTGCAACCATTCAGGCGCTGAAAGCATATCGGGCTTGCGGGTTGGACTTGAACTTCCCCAACGGGCGCTTACATCGAATTTTAACCCTTGCTTGCGAGCACGCTTTGTGGTGATCAAAATCACTCCGTTGGCACCGCGGGAACCATAAATGCTGGTTGCCGCAGCATCTTTCAAGATCTCAATGTTCTCGATATCGTCTGGGTTGATGCTCGCCAACGGGTTGTTGTTGAATCCGCCACCCCAGTTTGAACCATTTGCACGGTTCATGAAATAATCTTGTGAAACGGGTATTCCATCGATGACATACAATGGATCGCCCGCAGCAGAAATAGAAGAAGCTCCGCGAACGCGAATCAACGATGCCGAACCCGCCATACCACTGCCAACAATGACTTGCACACCGGCCGCTTTACCTTGTAAGGCTGCCTCAAACGATGGCGCTGGCATGTCTGTAATCTCTTTGCCAGATACAGTAGATATTGAACCTACTACGTTCCGTCTGTTCTGTCTTCCATAACCAACAATCACCACATCGCCCATGCTCGAAATCGCTGTTTTTAACGCGGCGTTCAATGGGGTGGTTTCGTTGGATTTGATCTCTACTTTCACCAAAATGTCCTCCATTTGGTCTTTGGTGAAAATTACGTTGTAAGTTCCTGGTGCGATTCCTGAAATGAGGTAAGAACCGTTGGCCGATGTTTTGGCAACAAGTTCTGTTTTGTACACTTCAATGGTCACCCCTTCAATGGGCTTTTTGGTAGACTCATCAGTCACCAAACCTGCCAAGGATCCGGTTTGCGCAAAAGCAGAAACTGCACCCAAAATGGTGGTGAGAGCAGTTAAAATGACTTTTCGCGTGGGTATCAATGTAAACATAGGCTAATTTTAGGGTAGCAATATAAAGAAAATTTAAAGAAGTGTCAATTATACAATTACAAAAAGTGTCAATATGACGATTTAACTTGCGGACTGTCTAAATCAATCACAAAATATGGCCCGCAGATTTGAATTACGGCGTGGTCATTGAATCATTTGCCGGATAAAAATGCAAAACTGGCCTAAATCCAACGTGGTTGTTGGAGTGGTTGCTCTGCATGAACATGATGGCCATGGGGTCTAGGTAATGAAAATCCTGAGACCAGGATCCCCCTTTAATCGCATAGTGTTGTTGTAAAGCAGGCTCTTCCACCAAATAGCCTTTGAAATCAAAGACATTCACTTGCTGATATGCGTTCTCAATCAACTGTCCGTTGGTGTTTAAAATCGTGGTTCTGTTGTTGAACAAATGTCCGTAAGCGGGTGTCGCGGTCCATTCGGCCACATTCCCCAAAAGGTGAGAAACGGCGGGGTAGGGTTTTGCGGGTGGCAGCAAGCTGGGCAGGGGCATAAGCAATGTCTCAGAAAGTTCATTTTGGATGTTTAATCCGCGCGTTGTGGTGGTTCCTTTAAACGATACGGGGACATTGTTTAACTCTTGATGTAGCAAGAATGTGAATATACCGCCGCCCATACGTGGGTTTTTTCGAAAATAGGTTCCACGAATTTTGCCTTCTGCAATCCCTTTGATCGCGGTGGCTTGAATGCTCATTTCATATAAATATAACCACTCAGCCACCGTGGGTAGTTCGGCTTTGACTTTTATACCCTGTTTTTTTAGTTCTTTTTGGAGCGATGCGTATTGGGGTGATTCGTTGAGTATATGGGTGAACCATTCGCAATAGGCGGTTGCTTGTAATTGACTTACACCCACAACGGGGTAGTTGTTGTATGTGCTGTTTTGGAAGTACAAGCGCGCATATGGATTGGGAATAGCCGCACTTTCAGCTGTGGCCGCAAAGGGCATCCAAACGCTGGTGTCTGGCCTAAGCTGCAACATCGCGAAGCCCAGTTGGGTTTTGATCCATGCGCTGTCTGACAAAAACGCCTTGTATTCGCCGTTGGTTGTTTCTGTGCGATGGGCCAAGAAAGGA
>CANHGC010000038.1 GCA_947460045.1 Bacteroidota bacterium
AAGGACCCTGAAAAATTCACCCAACACGCCATGGATTTGGGCCTTCACATCAAACCCAAATTCGACATCCCATCGAGCAACGGACCCAGCATCGCCACCCCCGAAAAAGCGGGATGGTCGGGAACCAGCCTACCTTCATTGAGCATTGGTTACAGCAGCCAAATCTCGCCATTGCAAACCCTGATGCTCTACAACACAGTGGCCACCAAAGGGAAATTGATGCAGCCTTACATGGTCAAAGAAATTCGTCACGAAGGCCAAACCCTTTCAAAAATCGAACCCATCGTATTGAAAGAGCAAGCCATAAGCGCCAAAACGGCCGCAACACTCACCGAAATGCTCACCCAAGTCATCGACAACGGTACAGCCATCGGAATCAAAACAGAGAACTACAAAATTGCGGGAAAAACGGGCACGGCGTGGCTTTCACAGGGCAAAGCCGGTTATAACCAAGAAAACAACAGACAATTCCAAGCATCTTTCGCTGGTTTCTTCCCAGCCAACAACCCCCAATACACCATTGTTGTTGTGGTCAACAATCCCAAAGGCGCGCGCTATTCGGGTTCGCAAATCGCAGCGCCCATTTTCAAAAACATCAGCGACCGAATCTACAGCACGCACATCAAAGTGCAACCCGCTTTGCAAACCGCCAGCCTCCCACAAGTTCCTGGCATCCTCAAAGGAGATCTCAACAAAACCAAATGGGTATTGAATGAGATTGGCATCAGCTCGCAATTGCTCTTGGATAGCAGCAAAAACAACAAAAATGCCGACCCAATGCTTACCGACAAATACATCGAAGCCACCAAGGAAGCGCATTCGGTAAAACTCAAGCCCGTTACCGTCAACAACAACACCATCCCCGATCTGCGCGGCATGGGATTGAGAGACGCCCTTAAGATACTGAGCGATATGGGATTGAAAGCCAGCTACAGCGGCTATGGAAGAATCACCGACCAAGCCCCGGCACCCAACGCCAAGCGCGCCGCATCCAACGAAGTTGTATTGACACTAAAGCCCTATTAAACCCATGAAAACCGCCCTAGAACTCATAACCACCCTGCAATCTGCCCAAGTCTTCGGCAATGCCGATGTGATGGTTGCGGATCTTCAGATCGACAGTCGATTGGTTCAATCCGGACACCTGTACGCGGCGATGATTGGCACCACATCGAACGGTCACGACTACATCGACGACTGCATCGCCAAGGGTGCGAGTGTGATTTTGTGCAGCGAATTACCAAAACAACTGAACGAAAGCATTTGCTATGTGTTGGTAGAAAACGTGGCCAAGGCATTGGGCGAAATCTGCTTAAACTTCCACAATCGCAAAGCGGAAAACATCATCATTGTGGGCACCACGGGCACCAATGGTAAAACAAGTATCAGCACTTTGCTCTTTGATTTATTCACCCATAGAGGAAACCTCTGCGGATTGATTTCTACGGTAGAAAATCGCATCGGAGCACAAATCATCCCCAGCACGCATACCACGCCCAACATTGTGGCTTTGCACCAATTGCTAGCGCAAATGGCCGATGCAGGCTGCAAATACGCCTTCATGGAGGTGAGTTCACACGCCGTTGACCAACGACGCATCGCGGGGGTTCCTTTTGCCGGTGGCGTTTTCACCAACATCACCCACGACCACCTCGACTATCACAAAACGTTCGACAATTACATCAAAGCAAAAAAGCGGTTTTTCGACGAGTTGCCAGCCGATGCATTTGCGGTAACCAACAAAGACGATCGCAACGGCATGGTCATGTTGCAGAACACCAAGGCCATGCGATACACGTATGCCATGAAGCAGCCCGCGGATTTCACGGTGCGCGTTTCAGAGCACGATTTCACGGGCATGCAGCTCCAACTCAACCAAACCGAATTCTGGTCGCCCCTGATCGGCGGATTCAACGCCTACAACCTTTGCGCGGTATATGCCACGGCATTCTTGCTCACCGAGGGCGACGAAGAACTGGCCATACAAATGAGTGCATTGGGGAAGGTAAATGGCAGGTTCGAAGTCCTTCGCGGCCCCAACAGAATCACTGCCATTGTGGACTATGCGCACACCCCAGATGCATTGAAAAATGTATTGCAAACCATCAATGAAATTCGCAAAAACAGCGTAACACTGATCACGGTTGTAGGATGCGGCGGGAATCGCGACCAAGCCAAGCGCCCCGAAATGGCCAAATTGGCTTCGGAAATGAGCAACAAAGCCATTCTCACCAGCGACAACCCACGCTTTGAAGACCCGCAAGACATCCTCAACCAAATGGAAGCGGGCGTGGAGCCACAAAACTACAAGCGCATCCTCAAAATCGTGGATCGCAAAGAAGCCATCAAAACCGCCATCATGCTCGCAAACACCGGCGATATCATTTTGGTGGCAGGCAAAGGACATGAAACATACCAAGACATCATGGGGGTGAAACATCCCTTCGATGACAAGGCCATCATCACAGACACTTTCAAACTAATCCAATAAAACATGCTTTACTACTTGTTCGAACACCTGGATAAAATTGGCATCGCCGGCGCTGGCGTGTTCAAATACATCTCTTTCAGGGCTTCATTGGCAGGCATCATGAGCCTTTTGATTGCCCTCATCGCAGGAAAAAGCATCATCGGCTGGTTGCAAAAACAACAAATTGGCGAAACCATCCGCGAACTCGGACTCGAAGGCCAAATGCAAAAGAAAGGCACCCCAACCATGGGAGGCATTATCATCATCATTAGCATCATCATCCCCACCCTGCTATTGGCAAAACTCAGCAACATCTATGTGATTTTGATGATCATGAGCACCATTTGGATGGGAGTAATCGGCGGTATCGATGATTATATCAAAGTCTTCAAAAAAGACAAAGAAGGCATGAAGGCCACAACCAAACTCATTGGACAACTCATGTTGGGCGCGTTGATTGCCATCACCATTGATCACACCCACAGCATCAACCAAATTGAGCTTACCACCAACCTGCCCATCACAAAAAACATCCTCAACTACACCCACCTCATCCCAGGAGCCCACAACGCTTGGATCATCTACGTCCCCATGATCATTTTTATCGTGATGGCCGTAACCAATGCCGTAAACCTCACAGATGGGATTGATGGATTGGCCGCAGGCACCACTGCCATAGTGGGTGTTGGATTAGGCATTTTGGCCTATGCCGCGGGTAACATCAAAGTGGCTGAATACCTCAACATCATTTATGTACCCAACTCGGGCGAAGTGGTGATCTTCTTGGCCGCAGTGATTGGCGCTTGCTTGGGCTTTCTGTGGTACAACGGTTACCCTGCACAAGTTTTCATGGGCGATACAGGCTCTATGGCCTTGGGTGGCGCAGTTGCCGCCGTTTCCATCATCATCAAAATGGAATTGCTACTCCCCATATTGTGTGGCGTTTTCTTGGCCGAAAGTGGATCTGTAATCCTTCAGGTAAGCTATTTCAAATACACCAAAAAACGATTTGGCGAGGGCAAACGCATCTTCTTGATGTCGCCCCTACACCACCATTTTCAGAAAAAGAACATCCCCGAAAGCAAAATCACCATCCGCTTTTGGTTGATCACAATCATATTGGTTTTGGCAACATTGGCATTGATTAAACTTCGTTGAGAAAGAAATTGGTCATATTGGGCGCAGGCGAAAGCGGCACAGGTGCTGCAGTTTTGGGGGTAACCCAGAACTGGGACGTATTTGTATCGGATCGAGGCAAAATCGCACCCAAATACCAAGACGAACTCAACATCCACAACATCGCTTGGGAACAAGAACAGCACACGGAGGAAAAAATCTTGGGTGCCGATTTGATCATCAAAAGTCCAGGCATACCCGATAAAGCACCCCTAGTGGTTGCCGCCAAAGCCAAAGGCATACAGATCATCGACGAACTCGAATTTGGCTTCTGGTACACCAATGCCAAAATGATTGGCATCACCGGCACCAATGGCAAAACCACCACCACCCTGCTCACCTATCACCTGCTCAAACAAGCCGGCATGAACGTGGGTTTGGCGGGCAACATAGGCAGGTCCTTGGCCCGACAGGTGGCCCAGCAATCATTCGATATCTACGTGGTGGAAATGAGCAGCTACCAACTCGATTACATCGATCGCTTCCACTGCAACATCGCCATTCTCTGCAACATCACCCCCGATCATTTGGATCGATACAATTACAACGTGGATGAATACGCCAACAGCAAAATGCGCATCACCAGAAACCAAACGGCCGAAGACCATTTCATCTATTGTTCCGATAACGAACTCACCGCAGAAGCCATGGCCCGCAATGCTTTCGCATCCAATCCCATCCCTTTTAGCTTAACAACACCAACCGAACAAGGGGCCTACACGGTAAATCAAACCCTTCACATCAATTCAAAAGAAAAATACACTCTCGATATGCAAGATTTTACACTACGCGGGCAACACAACGCCTACAACAGCATGGCCGCTGGAATCGCTGCCAGTTTAATGGACGTGCGCAAAGAAAGCATCCGTGAAAGCTTCAGCAATTTCCAAAATGCCGAACATCGCCTCGAATTCGTACAGAAAGTGGGCGGCGTGGACTACATCAACGATTCAAAAGCCACCAACGTAAACTCCGCTTGGTACGCCCTCGAAAGCATGGATCGCCCAGTGATTTGGATTGCTGGCGGCATCGACAAAGGCAACAACTACGCCGATTTAAAGCAACTGGTGAAAGGCAAAGTAAAAATGATCATCTGCTTGGGTTTAGACAACATCAAAATTCACCAAGCGTTTCAGGCCGATGTGGACCTCATCATCAATACCAGCTCTGCCAAAGAAGCCGTGCACGTGGCATCCAAAATGGCCGAACAAGGCGATGTGGTACTGCTGTCGCCCGCCTGCGCGAGTTTTGATTTGTTCGATAGCTACGAAGACAGAGGCCGTCAGTTCAAAGAAGCCGTTCGCCACCTCTAATACATCAAATCCCGCAAAATCACCATGAACCCACAGTTTACTTCCCGTTTCAAAGGCGATAAATGGATATGGTTTGTCATCATCATCCTGTCGCTCATTGGCATCCTGGCCGTTTATAGCGCCACAGGAACCCTTGCCTATTCCAAACAAGGAGGAAATACTGAGTGGTATTTTTTGCGACACACGGGATTCCTGTTCATTGGTCTATTGCTGCTGTATGGCACACATCTGATTCCCTTTTCATACTATTCCAGAATTAGCCAACTTTTCCTTTGGATTTCCATCGGATTACTGATTCTTACCCTGGCGATTGGTTCCGAAATCAACAACGCAACCCGCGTAATCCCCATCCCCGGATTGGGCATCACGTTCCAACCATCAGATATGGCGAAACTCTTCTTGGTAATGTATATATCGAGATATCTGAGTAAAAATCAGGAAGAGATCGACAGTCCGCGCGTGTTTTGGACAACCCTATTTTTCATCCTTTTGGTGGTGGGATTGATTGCGCCAGAAAACTTAAGTACCTCATTGGTGGTATTCCTCACCGCAGCATTGCTCATGTTCATTGGCAGAGTAAACTTCAAATACATGATGTACATGTCGTTCCTAGGCGTGGGCTTGATCAGCGGATTGGTGATTTTATTGCTCAACATCAACACAGACGGCATGGAAAGCAGTCGTATCCCTACGTGGAAAAAGCGTATCGAGACGTTCATGGGGAAAGACGATGGCCAAGGAAATTACCAGCAATTGCAATCGAAAATCGCGGTGGCTACGGGTGGTGTTTTTGGAAAAGGACCTGGCAACAGCACACAAAGAAACTACCTACCTCACCCCTATTCGGATTTTATCTATGCCATCATCATTGAGGAGTATGGACTGATTGGCGGATTGATTGTCACGGGGTGCTTTTTAATCTTGGTGTTCCGATGTTTAAAAATCGTGGTCGAAAGTCCGCGCGCCTTCGGCGCGCTGGTCGCCATGGGATTGGGCCTCTCCATGAGTTTGCAAGCCTTTGTGAACATGGGCGTTGCCGTGGGTATGCTACCGGTTACGGGGCTCACCATCCCACTTGTGAGTATGGGAGGTACCAGCTTGTTCATGAACAGCATCGGCTTTGGCATCATCCTGGGCATCAGCAAATACATCGAAGAAGAAAAAAACCAACAAGAAGAAGCCCTCACCGCAGGGGTATAAGGAACAACGAGCAACGCAATGACAAACCCTGTAGCACATATCGGCCCCAAATTCATCCTCTCTGGTGGAGGAACGGGCGGACATATATTCCCAGCTGTGGCCATTGCCAAAGAATTGCAATTGAGATTTCCCAAGGCCGAATTCTTGTTTGTGGGTGCCATTGGCAAGATGGAGATGGAAAAAGTGCCCAAAGAGGGATTCCAAATTGTGGGATTGCCCATTGAAGGACTCAAGCGCTCGGCATCCCCCAGAAACATTGTGGTATTTTTCAAAACCCTCCAAAGCTTTTGGAAGGCACGCAAAATCCTGAAAGAATTCCAACCCACCGCGGTGATAGGCACTGGCGGATACGCCAGCTTGCCCATTTGCTTCATGGCGGCCCGCGGCGGCTACCCAACCTTCCTGCAAGAACAAAACGGCTTTGCCGGACTTACCAATCGGTTGGTAGCCGCGCGGGCCAAACAAATATTTACCGGATTCCCGCAGATGGACAAATTCTTTCCCGCCGGGAAATGGGAGTTCACCGGCAATCCCGTAAGGCAGAACATCATTGATTTGGGGCTCAAACAGCAACAAAATCCATTTGAAGGACTCAAACCAAATCTACCCGTCATGTTTATCACTGGCGGAAGCTTGGGCGCCCGAACCATCAACCAAACCATCTTCAACAACCTCATCCCACTGGCCAAAGCCAACATCCAACTCATTTGGCAAATGGGATTGCCCTTCGCAAAATCTCACACCGAGCAAATCAACAAAGTCATTGCAGACAACCCCGAGGTTTTTTTAGAAGACGATGCACCCGGAATTTTTTTCGCACCGTTCATTTATAATATGGACGATGCCTACCAAGCCGCAGACATTGTGGTTTCTCGCGCAGGCGCCATCAGCATATCAGAAATTGCGGTAGTGGGAAAACCCGCCATTTTGGTGCCCTCCCCCAACGTAACCGATGACCATCAAACCCAAAATGCCAAAGTGCTGAGCAACATGGATGCGGCGATGCTTATCACCGACAAACAAGCACCCGAAAACCTCGTCCCCGCAGCCATCGCATTGATAAAAGATACGAAAAAACAGGCAGAAATGCAAGAAAAACTGAAGCAAATCGCCAAGCCACACGCCACCCAAACCATAGTAAACCGAATTGTGTCATGCCTGAAAATAAACGAATAACCGATTATCAACAAGCCTATTTCCTAGGCATTGGCGGCATTGGCATGAGTGCCATCGCCAGATATTTGCTGCAATTGGGCATCCCGGTATTTGGGTACGACAAAACGCCCACCCCGCTCACCCAAGCCTTGATGGATGAGGGAGCGATCATTACTTTCAACGATGAACTAGAGGCCTTGCCCGAAGTGGTTCAGAACAACTTGGATCAAACCCTGTTCATCCTCACACCGGCCATACCAAAAAATCACCCCCAATGGAATTGGCTGCAATCGCAAAACGCACAGATCCTTAAACGAAGCGAAATCCTGGGAAAAATCGCCCAGAACGGATACTGCATCGCCGTGGCCGGAACCCATGGAAAAACCACCACATCAACCCTTGTAGCACACCTACTCCACAGTTGCAACGTGAATTTCACCGCATTCCTTGGTGGCATTTCCTCCAACTTTGGCACCAACTACATCCGCAAAACAGACGGCATAAACCTGCCCAACAAAGGCGAAATCATTGTGCTTGAGGCAGACGAATTCGATCGCAGTTTTCATCGTTTGAACCCCGATTTGGCCATCATCACGGCCATCGACCCGGACCACCTCGACATTTACGGGACTGCGGAAGCATTCACCCAAGCATTTGTGGATTTCACCCACCTCATTTCCGAAGGATTGCTCATCCACGAATCGCTCAGCATCCCAACCCCCGCCAACATCCAAGTGATTCAGTATGGCAAAGAGTCTACCTCCGCCGTTCATGCCAGCAACATCCACATCAACAACGGCGATTTCTGTTTCGATTTGATGGTCAACAACACCCACATCGCCCCATTTAGATGCGGACTGCCCGGCCACCACAACGTGCAAAACGCCGTGGCCGCATTGGGAATTTGTAGCCACTTTTTACAACTACCCATTCACCAACTTCAAAATGGGATTGCGTCATTCAAAGGTGCCAAAAGACGATTCGAATACATCCACAAATCTGATCGCTTTGTCGTGATCGACGATTACGCACACCATCCCGAAGAACTCAATGCCATCATCGGATCGGTAAAAACGCTATATCCAAACAAAGCCATCACGGGCATCTTCCAACCCCATCTGTTTAGCAGAACCCAGGATTTCGCCGCAGGATTCGCACAAAGTTTGTCGGAACTCGACGAAATCTACCTACTCAACATCTATCCAGCCCGCGAACAACCCATCCCTGGCGTGAACAGCGATTGGCTATTGAGCCTCATCGATCACCCCAAAAAAGAAGTGGTTACACCCGACCAAGTACTCGAAAAAATCAAAAACATCCCCGCCGAAGTGCTCCTGATTTTGGGCGCTGGCGATATAGATCGCATTGTTCAACCCTTAGCAAAAATTTATGACGAATTGGAAGCTCGCACTCAATAAACGACAGTGGATGGTGGCGTTGCTACTGGTTCTACTGGTGGCCGTAGCCATTTTTTGGTCGTCGATATCTAGCACCGCAAAAAACAGAATTGTGGAAAGCATGGACATTGTCATCCTCCCCGAGAATCAGGCCTTGTTCTTAAATCAAAGCATCATTTCCGATTCTGTACAATCCATCATTGGAAACCCCAGTGGCCGAAGTGCAAGCGACATCAATATCCAAAAACTGGAAGCCCGACTGAACAAAATTCCGGCCGTGAGAAAAGCCGAAGTTTACATCGCACTGGATGGCATATTGAAGATCAAAATTGAAGAGCGCACCCCAGTGGTTTTGGTACAAAATGTAAATGAACAAGAGTTTTACCTCGATTCACAAGGCGTGATCATCCCAAATACCTCAAGCAAGTTTTGCGATGTATTGGTGGCCAGCGGAAACATCAGAAATGCGATGGCCAGTGGCAAAATTATCGGGGGCGAAACCGCCAAGAACATAGTGGCTGTGGCCAAGTTTATCGCCGCAGATTCGCTGTGGAACGCACAATTTCAACAATTGTATGTAGATAATTACAACGACCTTATTTTGATTCCCCGCATCGGAAAACATAGCATTGTTGTAGGCAATGGCG
>CANHGC010000039.1 GCA_947460045.1 Bacteroidota bacterium
GGATGGATTCAGATGGCCATCGCACCATACGCCCAAGGCCGATGATGGTATTCCTGCGGGAAGAACTGTATCGCCAGGAAAGTATAAGTTGGTGATTTCGTCTGGTAAAACGGCTGATTCAGTTTGGATTGATGTGCGCATGCCCCAAGGGTTTTTGTATAACGCGCAGGGCGATGTGAAACAGCGTGAGATGTTAGATACGTTGAAGAAGACCATTGAGCGGGCCAGATTGGCTTTTGAGGGATTGAAGGAAGCCGAGAAGAATGTGGGCGTATGGGTGAATCAGAAATACGTCAGCGACAGTGCAGAATCGAAGTTGCGAAAGTTTGAACGTCCGCTGTTGGATAGTATTGCGGCGTTGAAGTTGCTGTATATGCTTCCAGCCGATTACCGTCCTTACGAAGAGGCCACGATTCGCTTAATGGATCATTTGCAAACGGCGTACGGGTTGATAGAGGGCAATGAAATGCCGGGGGAAAACTGTGCGGTGGCATTGAAAACGGCACAGCGAGAAACGGATTTGGTGGTGAAGCGGATCAATGCGTTTATGTTGAAGGATTATTCGGCATTTGTGAAAGCGGTGTCTGCCCAGTCGATTTTGCCTTTGCTGGACATACACGGCTGGTAAAAGGGCGGGATTTGGGTGTTTTGTGCCGGTTTTTCGACGATTATTTGTTGAAGATTTGGGGGTATGGTTGAAGATTTTGTGTAGTTGTTAGTTTGTAATGCATTGATTTTTAATGGCGACGAATATTTTTTGTTTAACTTTTGACATATAGAGGTGAAACAAAGTGGGGTTGTGGATATTATTTTTTAATTAAATTTTTTGTCGTTAGGCCTTGCAAACATTGATTTTTTTCTGTATACAGTACTAAATTTTATTTGTTACAACAAGTAAAATTGTGTTGTTTGGGATAAAACCATTTTAATTTGGACTTGTTCCTCTGAGAACTAAACTAATATAAATCAAATGTTTACACAATTACTAAGCACAGTAGGATCTAGCAGTGAGTTAGAACTACTATCCGGAACTTCGCTTGAATCGTACATTGCATTTACGTTTTTTGTAGGTACAATGGCGATGATGGCCGCCTCTGTTTTCTTCTTCTTCGAAATGCGCAATGTTGCAGAACGTTGGAGAACTTCTATGTTGGTATCAGGATTGATTACCTTCATCGCTGCCGTGCACTACTATTACATGCGCGGATTCTTCATGGAACACCAAGCTTCTCCAACTTTCTTCCGTTACGTGGATTGGTTGTTGACTGTTCCTTTGATGTGTGTTGAATTCTATTTGATCACCAAAAAGGCAGGTGCCAAGCAAGGATTGTTGTGGAAGTTGATTTTCGCTTCTGTAGTGATGTTGGTAACTGGTTACTTCGGAGAAGCTGTATGGCGTGAGTCTAGCGTTCTTTGGGGTGTTCTTTCTGGTGCTGCTTACTTCTACATTGCCTACTTGGTATGGTTTGGAGAAGTTGCCGCTTTGGCAAACACCGCAGGTCCTGCAGTAGCAAAAGCAACCAAGACTTTGGCTTGGTTTGTATTGGTAGGATGGGCTATTTACCCATTGGGTTACATTTTGGGAACTCCAGGTGGATTGTTCGGAATCACTTTCAGCGCAGACACTCGTGTAATGGATGTTATTTACAACATCGGTGACGCAGTAAACAAAATCGGATTCGGTTTGGTTATCTACGCCCTTACTCAAGCAGACAAAAAAGACTAAGTCTTTGGATGTATAGAATAGTAGAAAGGCCCGCGAAAGCGGGCCTTTTTTTGTTTGGTAGATTGTAATTGTAATCAACTCAATCGCGTGTGCGATTCAAAGCAAACTACCACCACAATAGTGGTTTGTGCTAATTGAAAAGCGATCAGTCCATGATAAATCCTTGGGCTTTCTTTACGAAACGCTCCAATGATTCACCTTGTAATTGTCCACGCTGCAGCATCGCCAAGTCCATGCAATATTGCAACAACTCGTTTCTGCCATCGCCCTCTTTGCCCAAAACTTTGCTGGCCAACGCGTGATTGGTATTTACCACCATCGTTTGCTTGTTCAAGCCCATGTTGCCATAAGGGAATCCGTTGCCCATCTTTGCCATGTCTTCCATCCTGCGCTCCCACTCGTTGCGGTGAACAGAGATGAAATCGTCTTGGGGTGGCAATGACTCCAATTTTATCTCAAAAGCCAATTCGTTGACTACGGCTTTTACACTGTCTTCCAATGTTTTGCGCTGATCTTCGCTCAACACAGATTCGATGGTTACTTCCTTTTCGATCAATTGATCCATCGGACCGCCATCTACGCAACGGAATTTTACCTTTTCGAATTTGCCTTCAACCCAACCCGCAAAATGGGTATCCAAAGGACCGTTCAATACAACTACTTCGTATCCTTTGTCTTTGGCCGCTTTGATGTTCATGTGCTGTACGTTCACATCGGTAGAATAAAGAACCACGGTTTCGCCGTTCTTGTCGGTTTGATTGATTTTTGCATGATCAATCCACTCCTGAATGGTATTCAATTTGCCATCGGTGGTTTTGAGCAAGCAGATGTCTTTGGTGCGCTCAGCGAATTTCTCGTCGGCCACCATGCCATACTTCACAAACAAATCCAAATACTCCCATTTGCCATCGAAGTCGGTGCGATCCGCTTTGAACAATTCATTCAATTTGTCGCTCACCTTTTTGCTGATGTGCTGGGTGATTTTTTTGACATTGGCATCGCTCTGTAAAGAACTGCGCGATACGTTCAACGGGATATCGGGAGAATCGATCACACCTTTCAACAATACCAAATATTCTGGCAATACGTCTTTTACATCTTCGGTTACGAAAACCTGGTTGCAATACAACTGTACGCGGTTCTGACGGTTGTCGATGGCCTCGTTTACCTTGGGGAAGTACAAAACACCCGTGAGGTTGAAGGGGTAATCGGTGTTGATGTGGATGTTAAATAAGGGCGCTTCTTGGGCGGGGTACAATTCTTCAAAGAATTTTTTGTAGTCCTCGGCTTCCAATTCGGCGGGCTTTTTCGTCCAGATGGGCTGTGTATTATTGATGTCCTCACCGTCGAAAGTAATGGGGACTGGGAGGAAACGACAGTATTTGCGCAACAATTCGCGCAATTTCCACTTGGATAAGTAGGTTTCGGCGTCTTCATCGGTCAGGTGCAAAATCACATCTGTTCCGCGTTTTTTGCGTTTGCCTTTGCCGATGTTGTAGCTGGTGGCACCATCACAATCCCAGTGAACTGCGTCGGAACCTTTTTGGTATGACTTGGTTTCGATGGTGACTGTTTTGGAAACCATGAAAGCGGAGTAGAATCCCAAACCGAAATGACCAATCATTTGATCGGGATCTTTGTCTTTCCATTGCTCTGCAAATTCACGGGCTCCGGAAAATGCCAATTGGGTGATGTATTTTTCCACCTCTTCTTCGGTCATCCCGATACCTGAATCGGAGATGGTTAAAGTCTTGGCTTTTTCGTTGAAACTGATGTCTACTTTGCAATTGTCGATGGGGTCTTCAAACTCACCCACGCGAGAGAGTGTGCTGAGTTTTTTGGTGGCATCCACCGCATTGCTCACCAATTCACGAAGGAAAATTTCCTGGTCGGTGTACAGGAATTTTTTAATAATCGGGAAAATGTTCTCTGATTGAACTGAAATCTGTCCTGTTCTCATGCGTTGGCTTTGGCAATCCATGTACCAAAATGGTAGAACTGAAATTTTGTCATACTGCTTTACTTGAGCGATGGGTTTTCTTTGTGAATCAATCTCATTCTGACAGATTTTGGCAAAATTTCCCAAAGATTTTTTGCTTCCGGCATTCTTCGCCAACGATGATCTTGGAATTGAAAGGAATATGGATTTTTGTTTTTATGATTCCAGGAAGAGTATTGTACGTAGAAAATATTGCTAAATTTGCACGTATGAAAAAGAAATTAACCCTTTTGGTTGATACCCAATTGGTAGAGCGGATGAAACTGCTGGTTGCAACGAATGGACAATCGTTATCGGCCGTGGTTGAACAGTTTTTTGCGCAGCAGTTGTCGAAGGAGAGGGGTATCGTTGAAAAGCCAGAGGTTTCGGATGACGACGTTTTCATTGCCAAATTTGGGGGCATTGCAACGGGGATGGGGAACCTCACAGATACCGAAATCCGGGATTTGGTTTATACGGAGCGAATGAAAAAGCATTCTTAGGTTTCTACACATGGCGATTTTAATTGATACAAATGTTCTTCTCGACTTTTTACTGAAGCGGGTTGATTTTTATGATGATGCAACATCAATAGTAAGGTTAGCAAGGAAACGGGAGTACGAATTCAGAATTACGGCGTTGACATTGGGTACTGCATATTATATTATTCGAAAGCAATTTTCTCATGTAGAATCAATTCAGTTATTACAAGAATTTTGTTCGGTTTTTCCCTGCGTGATTTCATCTAATTTGGCTTGTCAGGATGCTTTATTTATGGGATTAGGCGATTTTGAAGATGCACTGCAAGTGGCGATGGCAAAATCAGAATGCGACATGATTGTAACCCGCAATGTGGCTGATTTTAAACACTCTGGTTTGTTGGTGATTTCTCCCAAAGATTTTTTGCGGATGCATTCCCAGAACGGGTGATTTTTGTAAACCAAATGGAGAACGGACCGCAATTTAAGAAAACCCTCACCCCATCGCAGGCGAAACCCAAGATCGAAAAATTCTGTGCCTATCAAGAACGGAGTCACCAGCAGGTGAAGCGCAAATTGATTGGATATGGCTTGAATTATCTCGATGCCGATATTCTGTTGGTGGAGCTGATGCAAAGCAATTTCCTCAACGAGGAGCGCTTTGCCATGGCGTATGCGCGCGGAAAATTCAAAATTAAGGGTTGGGGAAAAACCAAAATAAAGCAAGGTCTCAAGCGCGAAGGCGTGGGTGAAAAACTCATTCAGCAAGCGTTGGCCTCCTTGGGAATGGATGATTATTTGAAAACTTTAGATACCCTGGCAGAGAAAAAATGGCCCTTGATCAAAGGCAATTCTCACCTAGAGCGGGTCTTCAAACTCAAGCGATACCTTGTGGGTAAAGGCTATGATTTTGAAGCGATTGATCGCGCGATCGACCGGGCGATCGGATGATTGCCCGCGTTACAAACTCAGAGTAACTGCGTTTATGGCTTAAAATGTCCCAACGGCATGTTCAACCACTCCAAAGCCGAAGTGCCTAGCATCATCGCTTTGATATCGTCAGAATAGTTCGATAATTTGATCAATTCACCCGGGTTGTCTTCGCCCAACGGGAATGGGTAATCCGTGCCCAATGTGATGCGATTGGGACCTACCAAATCAACCACCACCTCCAACATCTTGGGGTCGTGCACCAAACTGTCTAACCAAAACTGACCGAGGTATTTTTTTGGGTTGTGAATGTTGTCGACCGCCACCAAATCTGGACGGGCTTGCCAACCGTGTTCAATTCTTCCGATGGTTGCCGGAAAAGCACCGCCACCGTGGGCAAAAGCCACGCGCAAGCGGGGCAATCGCTCAAAAATCCCCCCGAAAATCATCGAACAGATCGCCAATGAGGTTTCCATGGGCATGCCCACCAACCAAGGCAACCAATAATTCTGCATTTTTTTGTTGGCCGAATACCACCAAGGGTGCACAAACAACGCCATGTCCAAATCCTGCATCGCCTCGAAAATGGGGAACAAAGAAGGATCGTTCAAGTTCATGTGGTTCACGTGCGAACCAATTTGTATGCCCTTGAGACCAATTTCTTTGCATCGTCTCAGCTCCTGAATGGCCAAATCGGTGTGCTGCATCGGCAAAGTGCCCAATCCCACAAAGCGGGTGGGGTAGCGATGACAAACATCGGCAATGTGATCGTTCAGAAATTTGGCGATCTCCAAACCGTCCTTGGGCTCGGTCCAATAGCTAAACATCACCGGAATGGTGCTGATCACCTGCACATCTACGTGGTGATGCCCGCATTCTTTCAATCGCTGTTCGGGGTCCCAACAATTGCTTTCGATTTCGCGAAAAAAGGCATCGTCCATCATCATCCTTGCGCAACAGGGCTTGTGGTGCTCGAGTTGTACGAACTCCCCATAGCCAAATTTCTCTTTCCATTTGGGTAGGTTTTCGGGGATGATGTGTGTGTGGATGTCGACCGTAAAGAAATTCTGCGAAGAAAGCATGCGACAAAAGTACACAGATTCCCTGAAATGACAGATTCGGTCGTATTTTCGCTCCTTTACAAATATCCAATGAGCGGTTCAAAGCAGCGCAATGTAGATTTATTTGGTGCCACTAGCATTGTGGTTGCCAACATGATAGGTACCGGGGTTTTTACCAGTTTGGGGTATCAATTGTTCGATATCCAATCCGGTTTTGGCATTGTGATGATTTGGCTGGTGGGCGGATTGCTGGCGCTGTGCGGTGCCTTTTGCTATGCTGAATTGGCCACGCGCTTGCCCGAAGATGGCGGCGAATATTATTTTTTATCGAAGATTTATCACCCTGCCTTGGGTTTTGTGGCGGGATTTGTGAGCTCCACCGTGGGTTTTGCTGCGCCCATAGCGGGGGCGTCGATTGCTTTGGGGGCCTATGTGCATGGCGTTTGGCCTGGTGTGAACGAAACCGCTTTGGCCATCATCATCATTACCCTGATCAGTGCCATTCATTGGTGGAACGCGCGCTTGGGTATCGATTTTCAAAAGGGCTCTACCGTACTCAAGGTGTCGATGATTTTGTTGTTCATCGGTGCGGGGTTTGCCCTGGGCAATCAGCCAGTTGATTTTTTGCCTTCGGCCCAAGGTTGGAAGGAGATTTTTGGCGATGCCAGTGCGAATGGCGGCTCTTCGAGCTTTTTCGGGTTGGGCAATTTGGTTGCTCCGGCCTTCGCCACCAGCCTCATCTGGGTGAGCTTTGCCTATAGCGGATGGAACGCCAGTACCTACATCGCTGGATCCATCGAAAACCCCAACCGCAACCTCTCGCGCAGTATTTTGATGGGCACCCTCACCGTCACGGGCTTATACGTATTGCTCAACATGGTTCTCATGAAATCCACCGCCGTTCAAAATTTGGTGGGTGTGAAAGAAGTGGGTTTGGTGGCCGCAGAAGCGCTGTTGGGCACCAACATTGGTAAGTTGATGGGCGGTATCATCAGTTTGTTGCTGGTTTCAACCATCAGTTCCATGGTCTTTACCGGTCCGCGCGTTTTGGCAAAAATGTTCGAAACCATTCCTAGCATGCAGGGCCTCTCCAAGCGTGAAGCCGATGGCAACCCCCGCCGGGCGATTGTTGTGCAGTTGGTGGTGTCGTTGATATTGCTGTTCGTGATGGACTTCCCGCAGCTCATTTATTACATCGCATTTACCCTGAGTTTGTTTACGATGCTCACCGTTTTGGGCATGATGATCCTGCGATTCCGCGAAGGCAAACCCAATGGATATCGCGCATGGGGCTATCCCGTGACCCCCGTTTTATTTCTATTAACCACCGGTGCCGTGGCGATGTTTTTCGTGAAAGACAAGCCCACCGAGAGCCTATACGGACTGTCAACGGCGGCCGTGGGATTCGTGTTTTATTTCTTAAGCAAACGCAAATGACGCAACGACTAGCGATTCGATTATTCTGTTCGATGTGGGTTTTTTGTCTCGGTGTGACCGCGGCATGGGCGCAGGATGACCAGGTTGCACGGCGGTTGAGCCGGACTTTGGAGGATCAATTATCGCCAACGGTGAGTGAAGAGTATACCGCATTCTTGAAATTGCTTCGCAGCAAAGACACCGCTGCCCAGCGCAAGTTTTTGGCACAGTGGGAGGGTATCGGACAGGAAGACCCGGAGTTTTATGTCTGTTATGCCAACTACTACACCAATTTGGCCAAGAAGGAGGTGATCAAAATGACCACCGATCCGCCGCAACCGGGTGAGGAGTCGTTCGCCATCAATGATTCTTTGGGCAACGTTGTGGGTTATTTGCGGGGTGAGACTGTCATGGACGATCTGCTTTCAGCGCAAAGTTTGATGTGGCTGAACAAAGGCATTGCGCGTTTCCCTCGCCGGTTGGATCTGTTGTTTGGCAAGGTCTACTTGTTTGGAAAAATGGTTCGGTACGATTCCTTTTCCACCACCATTTTATCGGCGATTGAGAAGTCGGTCGACAACCAATTTGAATGGCAATGGAGCAAAGGTGTGGAGTTGCAAGACGGCAAGCAGTTTTTGTTTTCTACTTGTCAGGATTACATCGCCCAGTTGTTCAATTCGGAAGATTCACTGGCTTTGCTTTGGATTGAGCCGATATCGTTGGCATTGTTGGAGATCGACCCGAAAAATGTACCCTGTACTTCGAATTTGGCGGTAGCGAACATGATGTTACAGCGATGGGAAGAGGCGTTGATTCACTTGGCGAAGGCCCACGCGCTGGATCCCAAGGACGATGTTGTATTGGCGAATATGGGTTATTGCAACTTGCAGCTGCGCAACAAGGCCCAAGCCAAGAAATATTATAACCTGTTAAAGAAAAGCGCAGAACCTGAATACCAGAAACTGGCCAAGGAGATGCTTCAGTTGGTGAAACAGCTGAAATAGGACGATTATCCCTTTTGCTTCGGCAACATCAAAGTGCTCAGGGCGCCTAGGATTAATGCAATGCCTGCCAAAACCATGGTGTTGATGATCTCATCACCGAGGAAAGTTTTGTAGGCCCAGTTGATGCCGCCCAGGGCCGCTACAATCTGTGGAATTACAATGAACATGTTGAAGATACCCATGGAAACCCCCATTTTTTCGGGTTTTACGGAGCTAGATAGAATGGCATAGGGCATCGAAAGGATACTGCCCCAAGTGATACCAATTAATGCGAAAGCGAGGTTTAGGATGCCGTCGTTTGCTTCATTGGCTGTTGTCATTAACAGGAATCCTGCACCCCCTGCGAGGAGGGAAATCATGTGTATGCGTCGGCGGTTGATGCCGTTGCGCGCTGTAACAAGGGTGAGTATCAAAGCAAACGCCATCGAACTCAAACCATACATCCCCATGGAGCTACCGATGACGTTGGCGGCTTGGTTGTAAAGTTCGTTTTTGGCATCGAATTGGGCATCGCCATGTTGGGGCATCGCGGCGTGATATACGTGCTCAGTGAGTGCTGGCGTGGCAAAAGACCACATCGTAAAGAAAGCAA
>CANHGC010000040.1 GCA_947460045.1 Bacteroidota bacterium
CGTCTTTGATATCGAACCCAGCCGCCTTAATACCCGCCTTGAAACGTTTTACGTTGGTCTCTAATTTATCGCGAAGTTCAGTGGTCTCATTCAACATATTCAACACCTCTATGCTCGCACCTACGATGCTTGGAGCCAATGAATTGGAGAACAAATAGGGACGACTTCTCTGGCGAAGCAATTCGATGATTTCTTTTCGGCCTGTGGTGTATCCACCCATCGCACCGCCCAATGCTTTACCCAATGTGCCCGTAATAATGTCTACACGACCCATCACATTGCAATATTCTGGGGTTCCGCGACCGGTTGCACCGATGAATCCAGCGGCATGACACTCATCGGTCATTACCATTGCATCAAATTTCTCTGCCAAATCGCAAATTTTATCGAGTTGGGCCACATAGCCGTCCATTGAGAAAACACCATCGGTAACCACCAAAATAAAGCGGGCGCCTTTTTCACGGGCTGCGATGAGCTGGGCTTCCAAATCGGCCATGTTGTTGTTCTCGTAGCGGAAACGCATCGCCTTACACAAACGAACCCCATCGATAATAGAAGCATGGTTCAAGCTATCAGAAATGATGGCATCTTGCTCACCCAACAATGGTTCAAAAACACCCCCATTGGCATCGAAAGCCGCAGCGTATAAAATGGTGTCTTCGGTACCATAAAAATCAGCAATTTTGGCTTCAAGTTCTTTGTGAATGTCTTGTGTACCGCAAATGAAACGCACACTGCTCATACCAAATCCATGGGTATCAATGGCCCTTTTTGCCGCATCCAAAACGCGAGGGTGGCTACTCAATCCCAAATAATTATTGGCGCAAAAATTAACCACTTCACTGCCATCCGCCAATTTGATCACGGCGTCTTGGGGGGTAGTGATAATGCGTTCTTTTTTGAATAGGCCGGCTTCTTCGATGCTTTTCAGCTCTGCCGCCAAGTGTTGTTTAATGGCTCCGTACATAGGTGTATAAAAGACAAAAATACGATTTTGCCCTCTATTATAACCCTATCATGCCTTTGATTTCTTCGATGATTTTGCGGTCGTTGCTCAACCGGGGCACTTTGTTCTGTCCGCCCAATTTTCCTTTCGATTTCAACCATGCGTGAAATGTATTTTGAGGTACCACTCTAATTTGGGGCGATTTCATCACGATGTTCCCTTGCCTTTTGGCTTTATAATCCTCATTCACCGATTTCAGTGCATCATCCAACAATACCTCAAATTGCTGAATATCTGTTGGTTCAACTGAAAATTCTATCAACCATTCATGGCCACCATCGCCTTGAGCATTTAAAAAAATGGGGGCCGCGGTGTAATCGGTTACCACTGATTGGGTTTCAAGGGCCGCCTTAGAGATGGCAGTTTCGGCATTTTCGATCACCAATTCTTCTCCAAACGCGTTGATGAACAATTTTGTTCTTCCGGTAATTGTAAATGTAAATGGGTGGGTAGATGTAAATTGAACGGTATCGCCAATGACATATCTCCAAAGTCCGCCCAAGGTAGAAATCACCACGGCGTAATTAACGCCCACTTTTACATCGCACAAACGAACAACATTCTCGGTTTTTGGCCCTTCCGATACAGGGAAAAATTCATAAAATACGCCCAAATGACAAAGCAGCACCATTTCCGGTTTATTGGCTTCGAACTGAATTCCAAAGAAGCCCTCACTGGCGTTGTAAGTTTCGATATACTTTACTTGATCTCCAGGTAACAAGGCCTTAAATTGCTCACGATAGGGGCCAAAATTCACGCCGCCATGGATAAACAGTTCAAAATTGGGCCATACCTCGAGGATGTTTTTCTTACCCGTAACTTCGAGTACTCGCTGCATCACCACGGCCGTCCAAGTAGGCACACCGCTCACACTGGTCACATTTTCATCTTTGATGATTTGAACCATTTTCTCCAGCTTGTCTTCCCAATTTTCGATGGTAGCCACTTCAATATCTGGCGTACTTTTCCAATTGGCCCAACTTGGCAGATGGTTCATGAGAATGCCACTTAAATCACCAAAATAATACCCATCATCCCCATCACTTTGTTTGGTACTTCCGCCTATCAACAAGCCCTTGCCTTCGAAAATTTTGCCATCGGGATAGAAGGAAAAAAACTGCGACAACGCCTCTTTGCCACCCTCCAAATGGTTATACTCCATGATTTCATAGCTCATGGGAATGAACTTAGATACATTGCTCGTGGTGCCACTGCTTTTTGCAAACCACTTGATATCACCCGGCCAAAGCAATTGCTGTTCGCCAGCTTGCATTCTTTGTATGTAGGGCGAAAAATCCTCAAACGAGGCCAAAGGCAGTTTGTTTGAAAACGTTTGGTACGTAATACCTTTTTCTATGCCATGAATTCTGCCGTATTCTGTTTGAAGCAATTGCTCCATCAAATCCTGAAACAGTTCTTCTTGCTTGCGCAAAGAATGTTCGATGTTTGAGCGCAACTCTTTGCTGCGTTGTTTGAAATACCAACCAATAACAGGACTGATCATAACGCAATCAAGCCATCGCGCAAACGCACAATTTTCTTTGCGTGCTTGGCGATATCTTCTTCGTGAGTTACCAAAACAATTGTATTGCCCCCGGCATGAATTTCTTCGAACAATGCCATGATTTCGTGAGACGTTTGGGTATCCAAATTACCTGTGGGTTCATCCGCCAACAACAAACTGGGGTTGTTGATCAGTGCCCGAGCTACAGCCACCCTCTGACGCTGTCCGCCAGATAATTCATTGGGTTTATGGTCCATTCTGTTCCCCAAACCCACTTTGTTCAAGGTTTCAGCAGCACGTTCATTTCTTTCTTTTTGAGAAATGCCTGCATATACCAATGGAAGCGCCACATTTTCAAGAGAGGTGAGTCTATTCAACAAGTTGAACGTTTGAAATACGAAGCCGATTTCATCGTTTCTTACTTTGCTCAATTCAATGTCCGACATCTGACTGACTTCTTTGTGATTGAGCCAATATTTGCCAGAAGACGGGGTGTCCAAACATCCGATGATGTTCATCAACGTACTTTTACCGGAACCCGAGGGTCCCATCAACGCCACATATTCACCCCGATAAATATCTAAATCAATTTTTTTGAGGGCGTGCACAGTTTGTTCGCCCAATACATAGGTTTTGCGAATTTCTTGTAGAGAGATTAGAGCCTCAGACATTGCCGTCAATCACCTTGGGTACCCGGAAGAAATCGCTATCTGCTTTGGGGGCATTCTTCAACGCTTCCTCATGGGTAATGGTTTGAACCACTACATCGTCGCGAAGCACCGTTTCACTGTTTGTTAAATATATGAGTGGCTCAACACCCTCCGTGTCCACTTCACTCAACTTTTCACACATCGCCAAGATATCTACCAAATCACTTTGCATTTTTTGAAGACTTTCTCCTTCGAAATGCAAGCGCGACAAATGCGCAAGTTCCTTTACTCTTTGTTCTGTAATTTTCATATAACTCGCAGTGATTTCAATTGTGAAGATATTACATTAAATACTTTTTCTTGCAATTCAGGTAGGTCATCCATCGACAAACCCTTGGTTTCAATCGGTGCGTGAACAAACATCCTCATTTTTCCTGGCGAACCTTTGAAAGTATCACTGTTAAAACGATTCAAATTATCTGCAAGCGTTACCGGTACTATGGGAATTTGTTTTTCAATGGCTAGGCGAAAAGCACCCGGTTTGAAAGGGTATTTCAATTGCGGCGCATTGTCAGGTATTCTGCCTTCGGGATAGATGATCAAATTGGCTCCCAGGGCATCCATTTGCATAGAGGCATCCACGAAAGCTTTGTGCGAACCCCTCAAACTCTCACGATGTACGGCGATGTCTAAGGTCCTAAACCATATGCCAAACAACGGAATTCTTGAAAGTTCGATTTTTCCCATGAAAAAGTTAAAGCCTGGCAAGAAGCTGCCACAAGTCAAAATATCGAGGTATGAAATGTGATTGGGACAAAAAATGAGCTGTTGATTTTTGGGCAAGCGCTCTTCGTACTTTACGATGGGTATCACAAAACACATGATCGACGTAACCCTTCCCCATATTTTGCGAAGTCCATGCGCCAAACGATAGGTCTTTGGCGACAATAATAGCAAGTATAAAAACGGATAAATCACAAGGAACAGCAACACAAACCAAAAGCCTGCCCAAGCCAACCAAATTCTTCCCAATAGTACCCGCATCGATAAAAAATGAATTAGGGGTTTCGTTTTAAGTTCCAAACAAACACCAACAGAGCCACCACCATGCTCGTTGACACGCACATCATCAGTTCAAAACTACCGAATGAAGATGGACTGATTTTCACATTGAAATTGTCTTTCATCATGGCTTTTTGCTTGGGTTTATCTACTGCCAATACACTTGCATCCGCATCAATATTCTTGTCAATGGCTGCAAACTGCAAACTTCTCCAATCTTCGATAATCTCAGTTTTGTTGTAATAAATGTGTTGATACGCGGCGATGTTGGTGGCTGCCATGATCAAAGACATCATCAATGAAAAAAACAAAGCTTTACCCATATTGATGGGCTTATCGGTTTGCATATTCATCAATCCTTTCACAAACAGATAAACACCAATACCGGGTATTACCAGATTAAAAAACATTGGGAAAAAAGAAGCCACGGAAACCGTTTTGTACAATCCGTTGAGGTATTGAACCAACAACATGGAGGCACTCAGTGAGCCAAATGCAATTCCGTAAATAAAAACACGTTTAAACACAGCACAAAAATAGGAAAAGCCCCGGCTAAATACCTGAAACTTCCAAAAAGAAGACGAATCGCCTTATGCGTAATCGTCGTCCTGACGATCGTACTCGTCAAAATCGTATTCTGGCAACAAGGTAGTTTTCACATGACCAATGGTTTCAGCCAATCCATCACTGAATTTGTTGAAATCCTCTTTGTACAAATGAATTTTCATTTTTACAAAATTGCCATCGTCGAATTTGCTGCGTTTGCTTTCAGTGATGGTAATGTAATAGTCATTGTTTCTTGTGGCTTTCACATCGAAAAAATAAGTGCGCTTACCAGCACGAACACGCTTTGAAAAGATCTCTTCTTGCGAATCTCTGTTGTAGTTTTCTTCCTGCATCATCTTCTTTTTAATACGAGAACTCAATTCTCTTGGCAAATATGCAAAAATAATTGAGGTTATGTATACAAATTTATGATAAAATAATGTGCAAGTGTCAAACTAACGCTTTTTGAGGCCTTTACGCTGTTAATCAGTGCTTTGACTTTCGTTGAGGTTCTTATAGTAATCGCATCGCAGCAACAATTCCTCATGCGTTCCGATATCTAAAACGCCACCATCTTCCAAAACCACAATTTTATCTGCCATTTTGAGTGGGGCAATTCTGTGTGAAACAATCACAGCGGTGGCATTTTTGAGCCAGTTTTGGAGGTGATCGATAATGGTTCTTTCCGTTTCCGCGTCTACCGCACTCAAACAGTCATCAAAAACGTATAATTCCGCCTTTTTTATCAGCGCTCGTGCCACGCTCACCCTCTGTTTTTGACCGCCAGACAAGCTCACGCCGCGTTCTCCCAGCAATGTATCCAGACCTTGCGGCCATTGGGGCACATCTTTCACCAGGCAAGCGGCTTCCACGGCTTTTTGAAGATCTTCATCGCTGGCAATTCCATCTTCCAATCCAAAGGCGATGTTCTCTCTGATGGTTTCAGAAAATAAAAATACATCTTGGGGCACATAAGCCAATTTCCGTCTAAAATCTTGAATATCTATGTTTTGCATCGCAACGCCATCCAAAGAAATTTGATTCATGCCACTATCGGAGAAATACATGGCCGATATCAATTGAGCCAGGGTAGACTTTCCTGATCCGGTTCTACCGGTGATTCCCACAATTTCACCTTTGTTTATGGTAAGAGAAACGTCTTTCAGTGCTGGTTGAGATTTCCCTTCGTAGGTAAATGTTAGGTGGTTAACAGACAGATTATTTTCTAGAATGAACGGCTTTCCCCCTTGACTTTGGTGTTCTTCGGCGGTTAAAAATTCATTGATTCTTTTCTGACTTGCCGCAGCTTTTTGAACCAAAGCAGTTGTCCATCCCAAACTCGCCACAGGCCAAATCAACATATTGAGATAAATCACAAATTCTGCCAAATTACCAGGTGTAAATGTGCCTTGTTCAACCGCTTTTCCTCCCATGTAAATCACAATGAGCGTGCTGAGCCCCATCAAGAGTAGCATCATCGGAAAGAACATCGCATTGATTTTGGCCAAATCCATGTTGCGTTTTTTATACTCTTCGCCTTCAGATTGGAACTTTTGGCTGAATGTTTCTTCCATACCAAATGATTTGATAATGCGAATTCCAGCGAAGGTTTCTTGGGCACTTGCAGTAATTGTAGACAGCTGTTCTTGGATTACTTTATTGCCTTTGTTCATTCGCTTACTCACCCGGTAAATCGAATAGGAAAGAAATGGCAGAGGCAGTAACACCCACATCGTTAATGAGGCATTGGCTTGGACCATTTGATAAATCACCACCACAAAAGTGAAGATCATATTGGCAAAGTACATGATGGCCGGACCGATGTACATCCGAACATTGGACACGTCTTCGCTCATACGGGAAAGCAAATCGCCCGTCATGTGTTTGCGATAGAAAGATTCACCCAACCTCTGGTATTTGTCGTACAAACGATTTTTTAAATCATATTCCACCTTTCGCGATACCACAATCAATGATTGCCTCATGTAGTACATAAAAACTCCGCGAATGATGGCAACTAGAATGATGGCCAAACCAAAAACAATGGCTGTTTGAAAAATCAGCTTCATCACTATGGCATCGGCTGTTCCGCTCATCCAAACCGATTGTTTGAGGGCTTCGTCCAATCCCACTCGAACCAAAACGGGAACAGAAGCAGAAAAAACATTCGTGAGTAAAACACAAAGGATGCCCCACAGCATCAATTTTCCGTATTTGACCAAATATTGATTGAGGAAATAGAGTTCACGCATGATTTCCACAAAGGTAGTTTAAAGATCAGAAGGGCTCTATGGATTGCCGAAAATGTGGGAGATAGTTCGTTTTGCGATGAAAAAGACCCCCTTGGCTTGCCTATTTTTTAAAGGATGGTGTATTAAATGCTCCTTTAGCCACAATTTTGAAACTTTTTCACACTAATATCCACATTTTAAAATATTGTTTCTTATCTTTGCGTCCCATTTGAGAAAGCCATGCAATTAACTGCTGAAAGAAAGAAAGAAATTTTTACCACCTTTGGAGGCGCTGTAAACAACACAGGTAGCACCGAGGCCCAGATTGCAATGTTCACTGAGAGAATCAATTTCATCAGTGCGCACTTGAAGGAATTCCGCAAAGATAAGAGCGCGGAATTGTCTTTGATTAAGTTGGTAGGTAAGCGTAGAAGCTTATTGAACTACTTGATGAAGAAAGACATCTTCAAATACAGAGCGTTGATTAAAGAATTGGGCTTGCGTAAGTAAGTTCAAACTTTAAACCTTTTTACGAGTAAAGAAAAGCCCCGTTCGCAACGCGAAGCGGGGCTTTTTATTTCTAAAATTAATATACAATGTTTAAAATACACAAAAAACAATTCGACACTGGTGATGGTAAAATCATCGAGATCGAAACCGGAAAATTGGCCCGTCAGGCCTACGGTAGCTGCGTAGTAAAAGTTGGTAAAACCATGATTTTGGCGTCTGTAGTTTCTAACTACGATGCAAAAGAAGGTGTAGACTTCTTGCCTTTGAGCGTTGACTACCAAGAGAAATTTGCTGCAGTTGGTCGCATTCCTGGTAGCTTCTTGCGTCGTGAAGCACGTTTGTCTGACTATGAAATCTTGATTTCTCGTTTGGTTGACCGTTGCTTGCGTCCTTTGTTCCCCGAAGATTACCACGCCGACACCCAAGTGATGTTGACTTTGATTTCTTCAGACGAGAACATCCTTCCAGACAGTTATGTTGGATTGGCTGCTTCCGCTGCATTGATGTTGACAGATATTCCTTTCTTGGGACCTATTTCTGAGGTTCGTGTGGGTAGAATCGATGGCAAGTTCATCGTGAACCCTACTAGAGAAGAATTGGCATTGTCTGATATCGACATGTTGGTTGGTGGTACAGCCAACGACTTGAACATGGTTGAGGGTGAATTGAAAGAATTGTCTGAAGAAGAGTTCTTGGAAGCCTTGAAATTTGGTCATGAAGCTGTGAAATTACAGTGTGCTGCCCAAATGGAATTGTTGGCCGAAATGGGTGGTCGCAAACCCGTTCGTGAATACAACCACGAAGACAATGATGCTGAATTGCGCGAGCGCGTAATTGCTGAAACCTCTGCCGACATTCGTAAAGTAGCTGAAAGTGGTGCACCAAAAAACGAGCGTACAGCTGCGTTTAAGGCCATCATTGCTGAATATTGCAAACAGTTCGAAGGACACGAGCAAGCGGCTCGTATGGTTCGTTTGGCCAAGAAATATTTCCACGAAGCGGAATACAACCAAATGCGTGAAATGATCTTGGACAGTGGTCGTCGTTTGGATGGTCGTACTACAACCCAAGTTCGTCCCATCTACACTGAAGTAGATTATTTGCCTGCTGCACACGGTTCTGCTGTGTTTACTCGCGGAGAAACTCAGTCTTTGACTACAGTTACTTTGGGTGGTAAAATGGATGAGCAATTGTTGGATGCTCCAATGTTGCACGGACATAGCCGTTTGATGTTGCACTATAACTTCCCTGGTTTTTCTACGGGCGAAGTAAGACCCAACCGCGGTCCTGGTCGTCGTGAAATCGGTCACGGAAACTTGGCGTTGCGTGGTTTGAAGGCCATGTTACCCATTGACGTTCCTTATGTAATTCGTATTGTTAGTGATATTTTAGAGTCTAACGGATCTTCGTCTATGGCAACGGTTTGTGCCGGTTCTATGGCGTTGATGGATTCAGGTATTCCAATGCAAAAGCCTGTTGGTGGTATTGCCATGGGTTTGATTACTGATGAATCTGGACGTTACACTGTGTTAACAGACATCTTGGGTGATGAAGATCACTTGGGCGATATGGATTTCAAAGTTGTTGGAACCACTGAAGGTATCACTGCTTGTCAGATGGACATCAAAATCAACGGTTTGAA
>CANHGC010000041.1 GCA_947460045.1 Bacteroidota bacterium
GTCACGGCCTCGGTGCTGACGGCAATAAAGTGAGTCGCAACCTAGAAGAATTGGTTCACGGTATGGAGTATGCCAGCTGGAACCGAGTTTTCCAGATCAAAGATGCATTGGCATTGGGCGTTCCCATAAGCAGCGTGCAAAAAATTACCCGCGTAGACCGTTGGTTCTTGGAGCAAATCGCCGATTTGGTAAAAACCGAAACAGAAATCAGAAGATACAACATCGATAACATTCCTGCGGCATTGCTAAAAATCGCAAAGGAAAAAGGATATAGCGATGAGCAGATTTCTTGGTTGATGGGTGGTAATACAACTGCTGACCAAGTATGTGAAAAACGTTATAGCCTTGGCATTCGCCGCGTATATAAAATGGTTGATACCTGTAGCGCTGAATTCCCAAGTCCTACCAATTACTTCTACTCAACCTTCGATGGTGAAAATGAAAGCGTTGTTAGCGATAAAAAGAAAATCTTTGTGCTGGGTAGTGGTCCAAATCGCATCGGACAGGGTATCGAATTTGATTACAGCTGTGTTCACGGAATCATGGCCGCTCGCGAAGCAGGTTATGAAGCCATTATGATCAATTGTAACCCCGAAACGGTGAGTACCGATTTCGATATGGCGGATAAACTCTACTTTGAGCCCGTTTATTGGGAGCATTTGTGGGAGTTGATTCAACACGAAAAACCCGAAGGCGTTATCGTTCAGTTGGGCGGACAAACTGCTTTGAAATTGGCCGAAAAACTCCAAGAAAAAGGCATTAAAATCATCGGTACCAGTTACGATAACATGGACATTGCCGAAGATCGCGGTCGCTTCAGTGAAATGCTTGCCCAATTGGATATTCCATACCCCAAGTTTGGTGTAGCGTTGGATGCTGAAGAAGCCATTGTGATTGCAAATCAAGTGGGTTACCCTGTGTTGGTTCGTCCTAGTTATGTATTGGGCGGACAAGGGATGGTGATTGTCATCAACGACGAAGATTTGGAAAAAGCCGTGGTTAAATTGCTGGGCGATTTGCCCGGTAACAGAGTATTAATTGATCACTTCCTGGATCGTGCGGAAGAAGCCGAAAGCGATAGTATTTGCGATGGCGAAGACGTTCACATTTTGGGAATGATGGAACACATCGAACCTGCTGGTATTCACTCTGGTGACTCAAGCGCTGTACTCCCTCCGTTCTCATTGAGTGAAAACGTGCAAAACCTAATGATCGAATACACCGAAAAATTGGCTCATGCCTTGAATATTCGAGGTTTGATGAACATTCAGTTTGCCATTAAAGATGAAAAAGTATATGTGATCGAAGCCAATCCAAGGGCATCTAGAACTGTGCCTTTCATTTGTAAAGCCTACGATTTCCCATATGTAAACATGGCCACAAAAGTGATGTTGGGTGCAAACAAGATCAAGGACTTTACCATTCCGGCTCGACCTTCGGGCTATGCGATAAAACAACCTGTATTCAGTTTCAACAAATTTCAGGGTGTAAGCAGAGAATTGGGTCCCGAAATGAAGAGTACTGGCGAGAGTATTTTATTTATCAAAGACTTAAAAGATCCAGCATTTAGAGAATTGTACAAGCAGAAAAGCATGTACTTGAGTTATTAACTCATTGGTGGCACAACACGTTCACCCATCTCCATTTATTTTTTAAACAAGAGAGGGGCGCCAATGGCGCCCCTCTCTTGTTGTTATTCTAATTTTGGCGAATCACTAGTATTTGTATTTGGTGAATCTGTATTCGGTTTGGGTCCGTTTACTGGTCTAGGGCCTCGATTATCTGGTCGCGGTCCACGGTTTTCTCCTGCTGGTCTTGGACCACCTTCTGGTCTAGGGCCTCGGTTTTCTGGACGCGGTCCGCGGTTTTCTCCTGCTGGTCTTGGACCACCTTCTGGCCTTGGGCCTCTGTTTTCTGGACGCGGTCCGCGGTTTTCTCCTGCTGGTCTTGGACCACCTTCTGGCCTTGGGCCTCTGTTATCTGGTCGCGGTCCACGATTTTCTCCAGCTGGTCTCGGACCACCTTCTGGTCTTGGGCCTCTGTTTTCTGGTCGCGGTCCACGATTTTCACCAGCTGGTCTGGGACCGCCTTCTGGCCTTGGGCCTCTGTTTTCTGGTCGCGGTCCACGATTTTCTCCAGCTGGTCTGGGACCGCCTTCTGGCCTTGGGCCTCGGTTATCTGGTCGCGGTCCACGGTTTTCACCTGCTGGTCTTGGACCACGGTTTTCAGGACGTCTGTCGTTTCCACCCTTCCTGCGATCACCATTGCGCTGGTCACCTCTTTCAGGACCTCTTTTCTTCAATGCAAACTCATCGTCCGATAACAATTCAGAATTGCCAATAAAATCATTATTGCGGTCTTCCATCGTGGTACCCACTTTCTCCAATACCGCACTCGCTGGCGCCAAATCTTGCAATGATGCAGATTGTTTGCCCCCTTTGTTTTCCTCCATTACCTCATTCACCTTATCAACAGGCAAAGCAACCCATGTTTGGTTATCGTCATAGGAGAACCACATAAGTTTTTTCAGGATATCGGTTTTTCTCGCATAAGCAACACCAGCTACTGTATCCAATTTCACCACCTTTGCTTTGGGAAAGGCATCAATGGCTTCAACATACTGATCCAACTCATAATTCAAGCAACATTTCAAACGACCACACTGACCGGCCAATTTTTCCATGTTGATACTCAAATTTTGAACCCTTGCCGCACCGGTATTCACTTGTTTGTAATCCGTTAACCAAGTACTGCAACACAATTCCCTTCCACAAACGCCAGTACCGCCCAATCGCGAAGCTTCCTCACGATAGGATATGTGACGCATTTCGATTTTCAATTTAAACTCATCAGCATATCGTTTGATGAGCTCTCTAAAATCTACGCGCGTTTCAGCGGTATAGAAAAAGATTGCTTTGCGTCCATCGCCTTGGATTTCGATGTCTGAAATTTTCATTTGAAGATTCAATGAAAATGCGATCGTACGGGCACGCTCCAAGGTTTGGTCTTCCTTGCTTTTCGCTTCTTTCTGCCGTTCCATGTCACGTTCTGAGGCCACTCTTTGAATGCCCCTCATCTCGTCAGAATCTTCGCGGACGCGGTATTTTTTCAACTGCAAACGAACAATTTCGCCGGTTGCAGATACTGTTCCAATATCAAAACCAATGCTGCTATCTACACAAACGTAATCACCGGTATAAAGCTCTAAGTTGTTTGTGTTTCTAAAGAACTCTTTTCGAGATCCTTTGAAACGTACTTCTACAACATTGAAAGGTTTATAGCCCGAAGGCAGGTCCATATCTTTGAACCAATCGTACACGTTTAATGCATTGCAACCACTGGTACCACAAGTTCCGTTGCTCTTACACCCACCGGGTGTTCCGCCTTCCTTGGTGCCACAAGATGTACATGCCATGTTATTCTTTATTAAAAAATGATGAATTACAAAGTTAGTGCATCCGAGGATGCTTTGTTAACCTCATGATTTACTTTTACCAAACACCCACAGTTTTTGGCCCAGAAAATTGATCATCATACCCACCATTGTAGCTGTTAATACAGCAAATAATTTGTCGATTTTCACAGCAAACAATTGTTTAGCACCCAATAAGGTATTGTTAATCATTTCATCACCCCCCAGTTTATTTGGAAATACCACATTCAATTGTAAGATCCAATCGGGCAAAACAGACAATAACAATTCATTGGTTAATACATTCAAAGAACCGCTAATGGCGTATAAAATGAGATAGTTACGCAAAACACTCGGCTGTTTTTCATGAATATCACTACCCTTTTTTGCGCCCCATGTCCACATAGAATTCAACTTGTAGTTAAATCCCGTTGCAACTATAATTCCTATGGCCTTTGCGATGTAACTCGGCAAAAACACATCTGTTCCATAGTAGACCGACAAATCAACCAAAAAGCTAATGCCGCCAACAATACCAAACTTTGTAAATGCAATAAATGTTTTGGAAGAAATCACAGAATTATTGGGTTAAGGTTGAATTGTCAAAGTTACATACTGCACCCAACTTTACCGCATAATTTTGTTTATCGTGACCCATTGGCACATCGAAAACAATGGGATAATTTGCCTCATCGAGTATTTCAAGTATCATTTCTTTTACTGTTTTCCCAAAGGGCACTGAATTGTCATTCATATCGATCATACTACCCACCAACAACGCCTTGATATTGTTGAATAACCCAGCATTTTTACATGCCATGAGCATGCGATCGATGTGATACAAATATTCATCCAAGTCTTCGATCAATAGAACTTTGTCATCAGTAACCGGCTGTAAATCTGTGCCCAACGACGCATACAACAAGCTCAAATTACCCCCTATAAGTTCACCGTTGAAGGCTGCAGGTTTATAAACGTCGGTTTCATTTAACTCAAAAAGCAACGGATTGCCAATCAACGCATTGGCCAATTGACGGTGATTTTTTTCGGAAGATTCGTGCTGAAGTGACCACTGTGTAGCCACGGGTCCATGGATACTGACCCAATTGTTTTTTTGTAACCACAAATGAATGGTTGTAACATCACTAAATCCCACAAACCACTTGGGATGTTGCATCTGAAGCCAATAATCTAGATCGCCCAATTTCTTTTTCATTGCCGCCAAGGTGCGAACACTGCCATATCCACCTCTGGCCGTAAAAATCGCTTTGGCAGTTGGATGCGATAGCGCCCATATCAAATCGCTGGCTCTTTGTTCATCGTTACCAGCAAATTGATTGTCTACTGAAAAAAGATTTGATGCCACCTCGAGCATCCAGCCTTGTTCGATAACCCAAGCTTCAGATTCCCTCAAATCACCCTCGTTCACATTGCGCGCTGGCGCCACGAGCAAAACGGTATCGCCTTTCTGAAGATATTGAGGTACTTGCATCACTGTTTTTTCATTACGAGAACCGCTTGTGAAACAGTGGTTGTCATTTCGGCGTTGCGACTGTCTTGATAGTATTCAAAATACGGATACACAGCCAAACTCTTGTTAGATTCACTGGCTTCTGGATTGCGTGCTTTTACCAATTTGATGAATGCTTCCCAATTTTTCAATGTTGAGCCGGGTTCAGCATTCACTGTGGCTTTCAAATAACTACCACCCTCAATATTTTCAATAACAAATCCCTCATTTAGGGGTTTGGATTTGGCACCTACCTTCAGTCCTTTTACGGGAATGCCAACAAAGACGTCAACGCTACCAACACCAGGAAAATCTTTATACAACACAGTTAAACCGCCATCCATTTGATATTTGTGATCAACAATGCAATTTACGATCAGCTGTGCATGGGTTTTAATAGACTCTCTCAATGCAGAAATGGGCATTTGCTGCCAAATTCCCAACAATTGTGTGGGTTTTCTTTGCGTTTCAACAATCACAATCCCACTATCTGTACCTATCAAATCTGCATCTGCCGAATTCATAGTATCTGCAAGATTCGCAGAATCGGTAGAATTGGAGAGTTTAGAAGTTTGTGAGGAATTTTCACCACAATTGGCAAAAAACAATCCCACCGCCATAAACAACCCAATGGTTCTAATTTTTACAAAAATCATCACCGCAAAATACACGCTTTTTTGCGGAATTTAACGTAGGTTTGTATTGTGAAATTCGTTGCAGAGATTGAAATCTTACCCCTTAAAGGATTGTTAGATCCTCAAGGAAAAGCAGTTGCCAATGGTTTGCCAAAAATTGGCATCGAAACCGCGTCTAACGTGCGTATTGGAAAATTCATCACCATGGATTTGGAGGCTGTTTCTTCAGAAGAAGCGCACAACATGGCTGAAACCGCTTGTAAAAAATTGTTAGCCAACCTGATCATGGAAGGCTATAACATCCGCATCACAGCGCAATAATCTCATGATTGTTTACAACGTTACGTGTAACCTACACCCAAATTTGGCCGATGAATGGCTTTCTTGGATGAAAGAAGAGCACATTCCGGAAGTAATGCAATCTGGCTGTTTTACGGAGTGCAAAATTCTGAAGCTTCTCACCGAAGCCAACGACAATGATGGAGTGAACTATGCGATTCAGTATACTGCGCCCTCAATTGAAAGTTACAACCAATACAAAGAACAATTCGCTCCGTTGTTGCAAGCCAAAACCAAAGAAAAGTATGGTGATTCTGTACTTGCGTACAGAAGCCTTCTAGAAGTCATCATGTAATTGCCCATGAGCCAGACCAAAGCGTTATCCATTGATGAAGCGCTAAATCAGAAAGGCTCATACATTTGGGTAGATGTTCGAAGCGAATCCGAATTTGCCCGTGCACACATCCCCGGGGCCATTAACATACCCATTTTAAACGACGCCGATCGCGCTGAGGTAGGCACAACTTACAAGCAAAAAGGCAGAGAATTGGCCGTTCAAGTAGGATTGCGGTTGGCAGGTCCAAAGTTTGAAGCATTCTACATCGCTTTAATGGCACTTCAAAAATCACACAATAAACCCGTGTTGTTTTATTGTTGGCGTGGAGGACTGAGAAGCCAAATTGCATCTACCATCACTCAATGGAGTGGTATCCCTGTTTATATCGTTCGTCGCGGGTATCGATCATTTCGGCATTGGACCTTAAACACAATTGAAGCGCCAAAAAACATCATACTTGTCGCTGGACATACCGGATCTGGTAAAACAGAAATTTTGCATTTATTGCAACGAAAAGATCAACAAATCATTGATTTAGAAGGGTTGGCAAATCATAAAGGTTCGGCACTTGGCGGAGTGGGAATGCCTGAACAACCCAGAAATGAAATGTTCGAAAATTTGCTTGCGATTGAAATGTTCGAATTAAACCCAGATAGGTTTACATATATCGAAAATGAAAGTAGAATGATTGGTTTGTGTGCCATTCCACAAGGTTTGTGGGTCCAAATGCAACAAGCACCGAGCATTGAGATTTTGGTAGACCGTGAAACCCGAATCAATAGAATTTTGGCCGAATACGCCCACCTGCCCAAGGAATTACTGATTGAACAAACCCAAAAACTGCGTAAGCGATTGGGTGGGCAACATGAAAAGGCAGCCGTAGAGGCATTGGAACAAAATGATTTTAGGACATGGGTAGAGCTGTTATTGGTTTATTACGACAAATCATACGCCCATTTTGTAGAAAAAAACAACCTCAGCCTCGAAAAATTTGCATGGGATTGGAACCAATTAGAAACTTCATTGTTATCCTTCATTGAATTAAAAACATCATGAATTTAGAAAATAGAATCGCCGTGGTAACTGGTGCCAATAAGGGCATCGGACAAGAATGTGTAAACCAACTCCTGGCAAAAGGCGCCATCGTTTACGGATTTTGCAGAAGTGGTTGTTCAACGAACCACACCAATTACCATTGTATCAAAGCGGATGTGAGAAATCTAGAATCGTTGAGTGCCGCTTTCAAAGAAGTCATAGACGCGCATGGAAAAGTCGACATCCTCATTAACAATGCGGGATTGGGCTATTTTGGATTTTGCGAGGAATTGCCCATAGAACAATGGCAAGAAATGTTCGATACCAATGTAACGGGACTATTTTATGCAACACGACTTGCCCTGCCAAGCATGAAAACGCAAGGATTGGGTCATATCATCAACATATCCTCCATTGCCGGTTTAGAAGGCTATCAGCAAGTGAGTGGCTATTGCGCTACCAAATTTGCGGTTCGCGGTTTCAGCGATGCCTTGTACAAGGAAGTTCGTGATTTTGGCGTTAAAGTCACTTGCGTGTACCCAGGTTCTGTAAAAACGGATTTTTTCAGACACAGCGAAAATATCACGGCACATGACAATATGCTTATGCCCGAAGACGTAGCGTCACAAATCATCTATTGTTTGGAAACGCCGCCCAATTTTCACAATGTAAACTTAGAAATCAGGCCTTTGAAGCCACGCGGTTAATAAACCGTTTTAAGATCACACATATAAAGCCATTTCAGAAGCCAACTTTCTGGCTTCTGAATTTGCTGCTTCTGCATAATCGTCTTTATCCGAAGCATACAAAATCCCCCTAGAAGAATTTACCAATAAACCCAAATCGGTATTTGCCGCTGCTTTGGTGATATCCACCAGGCTTCCGCCTTGGGCACCAACGCCAGGAACGAGCAAAAAATGTTCAGGAATCATGGCGCGAATTTGTTGTACCATTTCAGCCCTGGTGGCACCTACAACAAACATCAAATTCTCTTCAGAACCCCATTTGCAAACGGTTTCAATCACTCTTTCGTACAGTTTTTTTCCTTCGTATTCACCCAACTGGAAATCTGCATGTCCAGCGTTGCTCGTAAGCGCCAAACAAATGACCCATTTGTTTTTGAACTCCAAAAAAGGCCTCAAACTATCTTCACCCATGTATGGTGCAACCGTTATGGCATCAAAGGGTAAGGTTTCAAAAAACGCCTTGGCGTACATAGAACTCGTATTGCCTATGTCGCCACGTTTTGCATCCGCAATCTTTAACGTGTTTTGGGGCAAATGAAGCAATGTTTCTTCCATCCATTCCCAACCCGCTTTTCCATATTGCTCATAAAATGCTGTGTTGATTTTATAGGCCACACTTTGTTCGGCAGTTGCATCTATGATATCGCGATTGAATTTCACCAAGCCATCCCCAGTTTTTGGCAAACACAGAGGCAATTTCTCCATTTGAGTGTCTAATCCTGTGCAGAGGTATGACTTTTTTGAGCGGATTTGTTGGATGAGTTCTTGCTTATTCACGACACTGCAAATTAAGTAAAACCACACGGCAAGTTGACTAAATTCGCGTAGGTTTGTATAAGATGAACAAAAAAGATGCGGTTAAACATGTTTTGTTGGGCTTGTTCCTACTTGTGTGTGGCGTATCTAAGGCCCAATACATCAAAATTGGGGATGGTTCATACGCCGGAACTTTGGGTGGACCAATGATTGCCAGTGCAAGCAGAGACACACAAACTTCAAGATTTGCTTACATCATTCCTGCCAACGAGTTGGGAAACATGGTGCATGGCGATTCGCTTACCTCCATTGAGTTTTATCGCATCGCGGGTTCGGCGCCAAACAGCAGTACAAATTGTAAAATTTGGCTTCA
>CANHGC010000042.1 GCA_947460045.1 Bacteroidota bacterium
CAATCAATTGTGTGAAAGCGCAGCAAATAGTGAGGTGCAAATCTTTGTGGATGCCGAAGAGAGTTGGCTACAACCTGCCATTGATTTGTTGGCAACCAGTGCGATGCACAAATACAACCAAACGCGTGCATGGGTGTTTAATACTTTACAGATGTATCGCCACGACCGATTGAATTATCTGCAAAACCAAGTCGCAGAGGCAAAGTGTCAATATGGTTACAAATTGGTGCGCGGGGCCTATATGGAAAAGGAAAGGGCAAGAGCTGCAAAAATGGGCTACCAAGATCCCATTCAGCCCAACAAAGAAGCTACGGATCGTGATTACAACGCCGCGGTAACTTTCTGTATTGAGCATCATCGCCAAGTGGCTGTTTGTATTGCCACGCACAATGAGCAATCGTCGCTATTGGGTACGCAATGTTTAACAGCAAAAGGGTTGAAATCGAATGATCAAAAAGTGTCGTTTTCCCAGTTGTTGGGCATGAGCGACCATATTAGTTTTAACTTATCGCACAAAGGATATAAAGTGAGTAAATACGTGCCTTATGGCCCAGTATTGTCTGTGATTCCATATCTAACTCGAAGAGCACAAGAGAACAGTGGCATGGCCGGACAGATGGGTAGGGAGTTGGCATTGATTGAATCAGAAATCAAACGCAGAAAAGCATGATGATGAGAAAACATTGGTACAAATGGGTGGCAGCAATTTGTTTGCTGTATGTGATTCTGGGTGGGCTGTTTTTGCCCCTAAAGCCTGGAATTACTGCCATTACGCCAGTTAAACTGCTTTCAGGGAATGACATTGCAATCAAATTAAACGTTTACAATGCGCCGTGGCTGAAAGAGAATGCTTTGAAAGCGTCAGAATTAAATACCCAAAATGGGAGTTTTCAAATTCCAGCCAAAGTGATTTTGGTATCGAAAGGGGTAAAAGGACGTTGGGAGACTGCAAAAATTGATTTCTCTGGGAACCACGGACAGGTGATTGCTCATTTTGATCTCACCATGGGAAAGGATAAAATTCCCAATGAGTATTATTCCATTTTCATAGAGTTAAGCAATGGCAAATTTTTGGGAATGCCGGATGCCTTGTTCTTAGAAAGAAACCCCTCAGATTCTATGGGTACATCGCAGTTGGTGTTGAAATCCAATGAAAATATCAATACAAACAGGGAAGTATTTGAAATGAGTTTTCCCAATCGCGTAGTCTTGAACGAAAGCGTGAGAAACCTTTTTTACCACGTCCCCATGTGGTTTGCCATGTTGGCTTTGTTGGGAATGGCCGCTTGGTATGCGATCAAATATTTGCGATTTTCACAATTGAGCGATGATGTAATGGCCGACTCACTCATTCGGGTGGGTATTTTGGCTGGTATTTTGGGCTGTATCACGGGTGCTACTTGGGCTCGAGTAACTTGGCAATCGTGGTGGCCGGCATATGATCCCAAATTGAACGGTGTAGCCATTGGTATGACGATGTATATCGCTTATTTGCTATTGAGGTCTACATTGTCCGATCCATACCAGCGGGCCAGAATTACTTCAGTGTATTCTGTGTTTATTTTCCCGATTTTCATTGCCTTGATAGTAATCATGCCCAAATTGTCACCCAATTCTTTGCATCCAGGTTCTGGTGGCACGGTGGGTTTCAATAAATATGATTTGGATTCCACAATGCGATTGTTTTTTTATCCTGCAGTGATTGGATGGATTGCATTGTTTTATTGGATCGCCAATTTGCGATTACGTATTGCCCATTTAACTGAAAAACAACTGAACGAATGAAAACTTCAATGTCGGAACAATTCGATGCCAACGCAGCTGAATTGCTAGCACAGCACAACCTAATGAACGCCGTTTATGGGGTTCTAGTGATCATATTTGTTGGAATACTCTTTTATCTGATTCGTTTGGATCGCAAAATTTCACGTCTAGAAAAAAATCAATCATGAAACCGTTTCACTTGATCTTGTTGGTCTTGGCCGCTGTTGGGATAGCCACAGTGATTAGCATGTATGGTAATACTACCCAATACGTGGCTTTTCCAGATGCACAGCGAATCGCTGATGAAAATCCAGGCAAAGCGGTGCACGTTGTATGCAAATTAAATAAAGCGAAGCCTGTTGTATATGATGCCCAAGCCAATGCGAATCGGTTGGAATTTTATGGTTTCGATTCGTTGAACAATGAAAGCAAAGTGGTGTTTACCAAGCCAAAACCCGCACAATTTGAGCAACTTGAAAAGATGGTTTTGATTGGCACCTACAACAAAGACCACTTCTTGGCCACTGAAATATTGAGTAAATGTCCTTCTAAATACGAAGACGCCCCTGGTGCTTCAACAGCTGCAAAATGAACCAAACACAAGCTCCTATAGTTTTTAACGGCGAATGGCTTTGGTTGGGAAACCTAGGTCATGCGTTCGTGATTTTGGCATTTGTCATGTCAATATTATCGGCTGTTTTCTATTTTCAACATGAACAAACAAAAAACCAAAGCCTACAAATTTGGGCAAAACGGTTTTTCCAAATCCACGCCTTGGCCATTGTTTCGGTTTTCGTGGTATTGTTTTCGATCATATTTTTTCACCGGTATGAGTTTCACTATGCTTGGCGACATTCGAGCAACAGCTTGCCGGTATATTACATGATTTCATGCTTTTGGGAAGGCCAAGAGGGTAGTTTTCTACTTTGGCTTTTTTGGAATGCTTTGATTGGTGTGATTTTGCAGCGTATAGCGAAGTCGTGGGAATCTCCTGTAATGGTTGTGATTGCCTTCGCACAAATCGCATTGAGTTCTATGCTCGTTGGTTTTCAATGGGGCGAATTCAAACTGGGTAGCTCTCCATTCGATTTACTGAGAGAGCAAAGGCCTGATTTTTTGAATATTCCCATATTGGGACAATTGGGCGTTGAGAATTATTTGCAAGTTTTCAAAGACGGAAATGGATTAAATGCGTTGTTGCAAAACTATTGGATGGTAATACATCCACCTACGTTGTTTTTGGGTTTTGCCACCGCCATCGTGCCTTTTGCCTACAGCATCGCCGCTCTTTGGAGAAACAACGAAAGAGGTTGGATACCATACGCCCTCATTTGGAGTTTGGTTTGTGCGGGTATCCTTGGCTTGGGAATTATCATGGGCGGATTTTGGGCCTACGAATCCTTGTCGTTCGGCGGATATTGGGCTTGGGACCCAGTTGAAAATGCATCACTCATGCCTTGGCTCATCATGGCAAGTGCCGCGCATATGCTCATCATTTCAAAGTCTACAGGTCGCCATTTGTTTACATCGCACCTGTTAACGCAGATTTCATTTTGGTTGGTATTGTATGCTACCTTCTTAACCCGAAGCGGTATTTTGGGGGAAGCCAGTGTGCATTCGTTCACCGATTTGGGATTATCGGGTCAATTGTTGCTGTTCCTATTGGCTTTCTTAGCATTTGCCTTGGTTGTGGTACTTGAGGGTAAGAAAAGGAAATGGGCGTTGTATGGAATCATTTTGGCCTTGCTTGTCCCCATGTCGTTGGCCTACATGATCAAAAGCCCTGAAGCCATCGATACTTTTTACCAATGGTTAAAAGGGTTGGGTACTTGTTTATTTTTGGTTTGGTTGGTGTACTACATTTTCGCCTTGTACAACAAAACCAAAGCCAATATGACTGATGAAAGAATGGATTCTAGAGAATTCTGGATGTTCTTGGGTTCGATGTTTCTTATTTTGTCGTTGGTTCAAGTATTTGCCGCCACCAGCATTCCAGTGTTCAATAAATTGTTTGGCTATAAAACTGCAGTTCCAAGCGCGGCAGATTACAACCGCGTTCAATTGTGGTTGGCCATGCCCATCATGTTGTTGATGAGCTTTGGATATTGGTTTAAATTCAGAGAAACCGACTTGAAAACCATCAAGAAGCCTTTGATTCAATTGGGTCTGGCTTCCATCATCATCACCATTTTGTTGATGTTCGGCTTTGAGATATATGAATTGAAATTTGTGATCTTCTTGCTTTTAAGCATCACGCTGGTCGTTGCGAATTTGGTGTATGGATATCAGAAAAAGAAATTCGAATGGCTGAGATGGGGTGGTAACATTGCTCACGTAGGCTTTGGAGTTCTGTTGATGGGCGTGTTGGTTTCTTCGGTGAATAAAAACGTACTTTCATCTACCAAGGATGGCATCGACCTAGCGCCAGAAGTTGATCAAAAAGGAAACCAAGACACCAAAGGCATCAAATTCAATCGCGAGAATCAATTGTTGTACAAGAACAAACCGCAAGAATTACAACAATACACGGCGATTTATCTTGAAGATATTAAAGGTGTTGGAGTGGATAGCATCGACAAGTACTTTAAGGTAGCATTTGTAAAGAAAGACAAGGAGGGTAGAACCGTTGATAGTTTTGTGTTGAGTCCGAAAACACAAAACAATCCCAAAATGGGTTTGCTGGCCGAGCCTTCTACGCGACATTTCCTGCACAAAGACATTTTCACCCACGTCAACTATGAAAGTAGTATGGATCGGAAGGAGCCATTTAGTAATTTCCGAGTAGATACAGTGGGATTTTTCAGGCCTTTCATTACACAAACAGGGAAGGTTGTCATGTCAATTGACAGCATCAATCGAAGTATGGATTCTTCGGGACTGAAGGTTACCTTGGCGATCAAAGCAAAGCGCTTGGGAGATTCTGTTTGGTTGCGTCCCGAATTTTTGATCAATGAAATCACTGGCAATTTTGATATGAAGCCGGCCGAAAGCGACCGATTTGGTATCATGGCAGCCATATTGAATTTACAAATCATCGATACAAACCCAGCATCTCAGAACATTCGCTTTGTGATACAAACCGGTGAGAAAACCCCAGTGTGGGATTATATCGTGATTCAAGTGATCGAGTTCCCATGGATTAATCTGGTTTGGGCTGGAACAATCATTATGGTGATTGGATTTACCTTGGCCGTCATCAATCGAATCAAAAAACAAAAACAGTTGATGGCATGACCCACAGAATCCTGATATGGGGCTACGGGCGCTTGGGCCGAGCACTTTTGAAAGGGTTTGTGGATTTTCGCACTGCAACTGGCAAATGGCCATTGGGCGCTGAACGATGCGTTGTTGTGGGCAGAGCCAAAGAGTGTATTTCTGTATTTCCAGATCAGAGCGTTGAATATTTACATGTAGATATTTCCAATGTCGATGACGAGGCAATAAAACTTTCTAATGACTCCGATCGATTACTGGTTGAGACGGGTGATGTGGTTTTTGCAACTGTTCCAGACCAATACATCCAGTCTTTGGCTTCTTTTTGCGATCAAGCGGGAGTGGTGTTCATACATTGTAGCGGTGCAACGCCAATATCGGTTATGAATCACGCCCAATCAGGAGTGTTTTATCCCCTGCAAACGTTCTCCCAAGTTGGCGATGTGAATTGGTCTGATGTCCCAGTTTTTTGGGAAAACGCCCAGCTTTTGGCGTTGTTTGATTCACTGTTTTTGGCATTGGGAGTGAAGAAATCTCAGGAATTGAGTTCAATCGATAGAGAATATTTGCATCTGGCTGCGGTATTCGCCAACAATTATACGGTGGCAATGGCAGGCATCGCCCACGATTTGTTGCAATCGAGAAACATGAAATCTGAGTGGATTCAGCCCATATTGGAAAAAACAGCCAACAATTTGGGATTACCGGATCCTTGGAATGCCCTTACCGGTCCTGCCAAACGAAACGATCAATCGTCGATAGACCGTCACTTAAAACTTCTCGAAAATCAGCCTGAACTGCGGGCGATCTATGAAAAAATGGGTTGTTACATCCAATCCAATCATTCGAATTAGCATTTGCACCAACCCATTGGGCGTTAAAACAATTGATATCTCAATCCAGCAAATACGGTGAGTCCGTTGGTTGGACCCCAAGCATAACCTGCATCAAAGGAATTGGCGGCGGGCGTTTCCCAATTCATAACCGGATGATGTTGTTGAACATTGCCCAGATTCTCCCCGCCGATGTACCACTCAAAAGCCGCGCTCATCACCTTTCTGATTTGGACATTGAATACGGCGTAGGTTGGACTGTATCCTGGGTGAATGGGGTGATTTACGGTTGAGTAGTATGGCATACGCTTTCTGCTGTTGATTTGTAATACAGCGTCAAAATACCATTTGTTTCGTGTGCTGTATTGCATGACAATCAAACTGCGATGCACAGACTGTAGGGGTTGTTGCATAAACTGATTATTCAGCCAAACCCTAGAATCTATCCAACGATAACTGAGTTTATAGCTCCATCGTCTGTGTAAAAATCCTGTAAAATCGAGTTGCGCGTTTCTTGTCCTTCCAGCTTGGTCACCGTTCACCGAATGCAACAAAACATCCGTTGATGACAGATCACGATCAATCAACACTTGCGATAAAAACCGAGTTTCAAATGCGTCAATCACCAAAGTAGAAGGGTAGTCGTTTAGCATGAAATTGGCCATATAGCTCAAACCAAAATTCATCGCTTTTTCCTGTGGCATCCACTGTTGGTTGATCAATTGTTCACGATCGATGCGCAGGGTTCTGCCATTGATCAATTGAGGTAGGTTTTCTGATAAAAAATAGCTGCTTCTTCTGGCCATGCCGCCCTGAATATTGATGCGATGGTTTTTGTTGATCGACCATTTGGCATGAATTCTTGGCGTAAGATATTTGCCATAAACAGAGTGTATATCGGCCCTCAAACCCAATACAGCCGATAATTTCTCCCCCTCGATGGTGTATTCGCCAAAAACACCCGCTGAATTTTGCCAGCCATCCATGGAAAATGTATCGCCATTGGCATTGGACAGTGATTCTACCAAATGACTTGATAGTACCGAATATCCCAATTTGAGATTTTTTTCCTCTTTTTCGGGCAATTGCAATATTCCACTGTAGTAAAATCGGTCTTCCGTGCCGCGATACTCACGACCTTGTAGCGAATTCAATTGTGAGGATAAATTGTGTCGGGAAGCATTCAGTATATTTCCCATGCTTTTATCGCCACTCTCCGATAGAAATATGCCAATCTTGGCATACGCTTCGATGTGCTGTTCGTTGAATCCAAATTTCATTGAACCCAATTCGTCGCTCAATTCCCGCAAGCTGTTTTTCACCAAACTACCGCCCCTTTTTTTGTCTTGATAGGCCGTGATACCCAACTGCGCTTCAGTTTTTTTTCCTGGGATTTGGGTGTGATTGGCGACAAAATATCGTTGCGACAAAGGCATGTCGGCCAAGCCATCGTTTCCCATGTCGGTGGTTCGATATTGGCCGCCGGAATGCAAATAGGTATGACTGATCGCCCTGTTGTTGATGATGGACTTCGTGATTACATTCACCTCGGATCGCATTTGCTGGTTGCTGTAGGCGTTAAAAAACAACTTTGGGTCCTTGATATCGGATTTCATTTGATAATTCAAACCACCCGTTAAACCATCGGCTCCCAAAGTGGCTGAACCTGCACCTTTCGCCAATTGAACCGCAGAAACCATTGGACCTGGAATGTTCGATAATCCATTCAAGGTGGCCAATCCATTGATGCTTGGGATATTTTCGCGCGACATCAAAACATATTTTCCAGCAAGGCCCAGCATTTCAACTTGTTTGATGCCCGATACGCCATCAGCATTGCTCACCTCAACGGTATTGCTCAATTCAAAACTCTCCGAAAGCGTGCAACACGCGGCTTTTTTGAATTCTGTTTCAGTTAGAATCTCTGTTAATCCAACACCTTTTCCGTTGTAATGCGCACCTCGCTCTTTTTTAATTTGAAGCTCAGACAAAGTGTCCACAATCGGTTGTGTGGTATCTGCATCTGTTTTCACACTCGGTAATTTCCGAGTTGGCGCTTCCTGAGTTTGAGCAGTAATGGTTTGTGAACAGGCTATGGAAATAGAGAAACTGAATAGAATCAGTGTTTTCCAGGTCCCCATTCGTCGTCGTCTTGTCTGTATTTACAACAATCAGGCAAACTCTCGTAAACCACGTTGCTCGCCTTTACTTTTTCGGTGTCATGTCCAACCATCGCCACCATGTTGTGCAATTGGATTTCTTCGAGTTTTCTGGGATCGTAACTTACGGTGAGAAGTTTGCTGTCTAAATTGAATATGGCTTTGTAAACGCCTTTTTTATCCAACGCGCCTTCGATTCGATTTTTACAATCGCCGCAATTGGCTTCAACAGCGAAAGTGATGGTTACTTTTTTGACAGGTTTAGGCCCTGCGAATCCGATGCTACTGAGCAATATCATTGCCAATAACAAAATGTTGTGTTTTTTCATTTGTGTATTTGTATTTGGTTTATTATTTTTATCTTAAATAAGCGATAAAATCAAATAATCCAAACACATTTCACAGATGACAGGTATTGTAGGCACGACAAAAGTGGTGGTGTATTTTTGGGGTAAGCGGTGGTTTGGGGCTTAGAAAAGCAAGATGTTAACCACTGAGAATTTTGTATATCGGCAATGCGGGATGAATCAGGATCGCCCAATTTGAATTTAATGAAAGAAACGGGCAGGGGCGATAAAGCAAAGAAATAGGCATCGGTACAACAGTCATCGATGGAATTCATGTTTGATTCCTTGCCACAACAGCTGGTGTTTTGATGTGTTGATTGGGACTCGTTTTCCTCATGACAGCCGTTGTTCAGTATATGGATCCCATCATCGTCACAAATGTGATAGGCCATTTGGGCAGCACCGCTGGCAAGCAGTACCAAAATCATCATCCCAAAGGCTTGTAATTTGCGCATCATTACAAAGTTATATAATTTTCTATTCGTTTGCTCTTTTGGTTGTATTATCGCAGATGAAACCATGAATTGGCAAAAATTATTCAGAGTTAAAACAGATTTCCCTGTGGCCCAAGAATCTGGGTCGTTGAAGCGGGTATTGGGAGTAAAAGATTTAACATTTTTTGGCATCGCTGCAATCATTGGAGCGGGCATATTTAGTTCAATTGGTGAAGCTTGCGCCAATGGTGGACCGGCATCGGTTTATTTGATTGTGATTTGCGGAATTGCCTGTGC
>CANHGC010000043.1 GCA_947460045.1 Bacteroidota bacterium
GGTACTTTTTTAATACAGGTATGAGTTGCTCTTTGTTCAATGCCGGCCAATGAATTTAATAGGGAGGTGTATTGATTAGTTCAATTTTTTCATGGCTCTTTCTGCCACTTCAAGTCCGATAGAAAGGGAACTGGTAGCAGCTGGGCTGGGCGCATTGAGGACGTGAATGAACGAGGTGGATTCTTGGATGTAAAAATCATCGATCAGTCCACCATCTTTGTCGCACGCCTGGGCTCTTACGCCGGCACCTGCAGGTACTAGGTCGTCTTCTTGGATGGCGGGCACCAATTGTTGCAGCGCTTTTACGAATGCGGGTTTGAAATAGGAACGGTGATATTCGCCCAATCCTGTTTTCCAATATTTGCTCGCCACTTTGCGGAATCCAGCAAACGAGATGCTCTCCCAAAATTCACTCCATTTGAAATCTGTTTTTTTGTAGCCTTCGCGTTGAAATGCAAAAACCGCATTGGGGCCTGCTTCAATTTCTCCAGAAATTCTGCGGGTAAAATGTACACCCAAGAAGGGGAAATTGGGATCTGGAACAGGATAAATGAGGTTTTTAACTAGGTGGGCTTTTTCGGGCTTGATGGAGTAATATTCCCCCCTGAAAGGAATGATTTTCATGTTGAGTTTTTCTCCCGCCATCGCAGCCACTTTGTCGCAGTATAAACCCGCGCAATTGATGACCAAATTGGCCTCGTATCTTTGGTCATCGGTGTGAACCACGGCGCCGTGCTCGTTGCCAACAATCGCATTGATTTTTGAGTTTAAAACGATGGTTCCGTTGGGGTTGTTGTTGATATTTTCGGCCAATTTTACTGCTATCTGTTTGTAGTCTACGATGCCCGTTTGGGGTACGAAAACGCCTTTGATGCCTGTGCAATTGGGTTCGTATTGTTTGATTTCGTCTTTGTTCAAGAATCGAAGTCCCGATAATCCATTTTGTATACCTCGTTGGTACAGGGCTTCGAGTCCGGCAATTTCTTCTGGTTTGATGGCCACTACCACTTTGCCACAAAGTTCGTATTTGATGTTTTCGGCTTTGCAAAAATCGATGAGCATATCGTATCCGCGCAGACAATTTTGTGCCTTTAAGCTGCCCGGTTTGTAATAAATGCCCGAATGGATTACCCCGCTGTTGTTGCCTGTTTGGTGTTTGGCTACGCCGTTTTCTTTTTCAAGAATGGTTACGGTGATGTTGTTGTTGAGTTTTAGCAATTGGTGTGCGGTTGACAGCCCCACGATGCCTCCGCCGATTATCAATACGTCTGTTTTCATCGATTCTAGATACAAAGTTACGCCTCAGGTGCCATGAATGGCAAGTTTAATAAATGACGACCAATTTCACAGTCTTGGCATTTTTTGATATCGCAATAAAGTTTGTGCTGTGCGATCAGCGATTGGCTGATTTTGGCCGATGAGTATTTTACGTTCAGCGGTTGCAGTATTCGGGTGATTTGATTGTTTTCTGGCGGTAATTGATCGAGTAATTCATCCGCTACTTCAATCAATTGGGGCTTGTTGGTTTCCAATCCAAATGCGTATAAGAACGGGATGAGGCCATTGAGAATGATTTTTTGTGCATGTTCGATGCCGTTTGAGGCTTTGTGGCTCGCCGAGGGTCTGCCCATAGAATAGTGGGTTTCCCAGTATGTGTTTGGGTTTGAGGAAAAGTACTGTATCCAATCTGCAATTTTTGTTGATTTGGGTGCGAATACATCCGATAAATCTGCATGTTTCTCACCTAGCCATTGGGCGAATTGTGCCATTCTGATTTGGGGAAATGCCGGCGGTCTCACTTGTTTCGTGTTCCATGGCAACGCATCTGAGGGTTGTAATTGATATTTGATGGACAGATAGGCATATTCTTCTTGTAGCAATTGACAGTATTCATCGGCTGGATCACCGTTGTGCAGCCATCCAGATTGGCCAAACAAATACGCCATGATGACCTTTGGGTTGTGGTTTCGCATCAACAGGTTTTTGTGTAGGTTCTGGATGAGGCTGTCGCAGGCATTGCGATTGGCTTTTCCCATCCATGCTGTAAGAATGCACCACAATGCGGTGTACCACCAATCTTGATGCAAATGTTTGTGCTGGTGAAGAATAAGGTGGGTTTTGAGGTTGAAGCGTTTTTTGAGGGCGATGGATAATTGTTTGGATTTTGCGGACTCATCGCTCAAGTGAATCAGGGCACTGCACGATATTTCATTGGGTTCGGCGTGGTTTTGAATTTGCGCTCCCTGTATGCGTTGTTTGAGGCATAAACACTCCAAGGATTGTCCGTTTTCTAGTAGGCATTCCTTATTATTGTCCCAAACTACATGCAATATGGTTTGATTGTATCTGGGATCTTTGTGGTGGTTGTGTGCAAACCAATCTGAGGCTTTTATATGTATTTCAATCGCGCCAAATAATAGAAGTCCATCGATGCTGATACTCGCATTGAGAAAATCAGGTCCATTCTGGTTGTTCCATTCCCCAGGGTGGTGAATGTGAATGACTTTTCCGCTGTTTGTTTTGAGTTGATGTGGTTTGAAGGCTTGCTTTTCCCAAATCCGCTGTAGTCCGATCTCTTTCACAGTGCAAAGGTGATTTCAAGTTTTTGATAGAAAAAATGCCGCGGGGCATATTGGCGAATATTGCAACGAGAACTTTTGCTGTGGTAAAAATTGCCAGGGTCGTCAGAATTTCAGGGTCGATGCTGTAATTTTGTCGTTACATCATGAGTATCAAAAAGCTATCCATCGTAATTCCAGCTTACAACGAAGCGAGAACGATTCACCATATTTTAAATAAAGTGGATGCGGTTCAGTTGATTGGTAATATTGAAAAGGAGGTCATTGTGGTGAACGATTGTAGTACAGATGCTACGGCTCAGGTGTTGCGCGATTATGCGTTGGCTCACCCGAACATGGGGTTGCAGTTGTTTGATCATGAGGTAAATCAAGGGAAAGGCGCGGCGTTGCATACCGGAATTAAAAAGGCAACGGGCGATGTGCTTGTGATACAAGACGCGGATTTGGAGTACGATCCCAATGAGTTCAATGTATTGCTGAAGCCCATTTTGGATGATTTTGCCGACGTGGTTTATGGGAGCAGGTTCATGGGTGGAAAACCGCATCGCATTTTGTTCTTTTGGCATAGCATTGGCAATCAATTCCTTACGTTTTTAAGTAACATGTTAACGAATTTGAATCTTACCGATATGGAAACGTGTTACAAAATGTTTCGTACAAATATGATTCAGACTTTGGAATTGAAAGAGAAGAGATTTGGTTTCGAACCTGAAATTACGGCGAGAATTTCTAGAATCAAGGGAATTCGAATTTATGAGGTGGGTATCAGTTACTACGGCAGAACTTTCGAAGAAGGCAAGAAAATTGGATGGAAGGATGGATTTAGGGCCATTTATTGTATTTTGAAATACAACCCACAGCGTTTGATGCGATACGTGCTGATGCTCTTGGGTGCCGTGGGATTGGGGATGTTTTTATATGTTGCTGTGGGTTTGGGCGTTGTTTGGATGAAATCCCTGTGATGGGTTGAATAGTGTTCTAACTTTCGTGAACGATGGGTGTTTTATATGATAATGTTTACGAGGGGTTCGTTTTTGTTAATTGCAAATTGAGGTGATGCGGGATTTTTTATTCAAATATCAATGGGTGTTGATTCTCGTCGTGTCGGTAATAGGTGGATTTTTATGCATGGATAGTGGGCACGAATGGGGTGATGATTTCGCGCTGTATTTACATCAAGCTCAATGTTGGGTTGATGGGGGTATGGATGTACTTGCCGCAGAGAATAAGGATTGCATGGATACGTCGGATGGGCTATTGGGTCCTTATCTATATCCGCAAGGTTTTCCATTGTTTTTGAGTTTTTTTATTCGATTGTTTGGTCTTTTGGGGCTAAAAGGTTTGCCGTTGTTGTTGGCTTTGAAAATGGCCAACTTTGTTGTGTTTCTATTGATTTTGACTGTGTTTTTGAAACTGTTAAATATCAAATTTGAAGGCAATAGAAATAAAATTTTGCTGGCATTTGTGCTCATTGCATGGCACCCCAAAATCTGGGAGGCTGCGGATCGATTGTCATCGGATTTATGGTTTACGGGATTGGTGATATTGTTTTTTTATGGATTGAATGTTGAGTTTAAAGCCGGGTGGACAAAAATTCTCACATTGAGTTTGTTGGTTTTGGTGGCTACGGCAACCCGAAGTAATGGGATTTTTTTGGTTGCGGCGTGGGTGATTCAAGAGTTTTTGGTATGGCGAAAGTTTGGGAAATCGGAAGGGTTGGTGCCTGCGTTTTTATTGGGCGGGTTGGCTGGATTTCTCGCATTGTCGGCCGATGCGGGTAACGGCTCCAATCATTGGGTGTTGTTGCGTGAAATTCGGTTTGAAACCATTGTGGATCATTTGGGTGTTTATTTTCAAATGGCAGGAACGTATCCGTTTTGGCATTTTGCCACGGCAATGAAGTTGTTTCCATGGGCAGTGGGATTTGTGTGGTTGGGTGCTTTGTTTTTTTGGATATTGGTGGTTTGGGGTGCGATGAAAAGTGGGCCAAAATGGATGGGCGCTGTTGTGTTTTTGGGGCTCAATTTGTCTTTGTATGTGGTTTGGCCATCGGTACAGGGGATGCGTTTTTTGTTTCCATTGTTGCCGTTGCTTGTCATTTTCTTGGTTCAAGGCATGGATGGTTTCTGGAAGAAATTCTTACCTGTGTTAACCACTGTTTGGAATGGAATGCCTGCTGGTGTTGCATCGTTAAAAAATTGGGTTTGGGGTATTGTTATACTGGTTCTGGTGCAGGGTGTGATGACTTCTGTTTTCTATACAAACCTGGATACCAATCAGGCCTATTCAAAGCCGGTGAGGGAACTCTATGATTTTGTATTGCAGTCTGTAAAGCCGGAGGAGAGGGTGTCTTTTCACAAGCCGCGTTTGATGCATTATGTGACGGGAGCTAAGGTGTATCGCATCGCTCAAGATCCTAAAGATCATGCTGATGCTGTTGCAAGATTGCAAGTGAAGGGCGTGGATTATTGGATTTTAGAAAAGCACATGTGGACATCAGGCAGAGGTGTGCCTGTGTATTCTTTGAATAAAGTGTTTGAAAATCAACAGTTTGTGGTGTATCAGATTGGCCGTTAGTAAATGTTACGGAAAAAGAAATCGTATGATTTCTTTTTCCGTGAAGTTGGCCTTGTAAAACCGAATTCCTGAATTGGGCGGATCTAATTATCTGCTGGGGTTTATCGGGTTGAGAAGTTGGAAGGCGTTGGCTATTTCTTTGAGTGTGTAGGTTTTGATTTTGCCTTGATTTCCTACAAGGATGAGGTTTTGACAATCGAAGGCGCATGCATTGAATCCTTTGTCTTTGGTTAGCGGCAACCAATTTTTGCCTTCATCGAACGAAATATCTGTGCCAGTTGTGCCCGTGCAGATGGCGATGGATAGATTTTTTTGATGGTTCACCTCGAAGAAATATTGGGCTGGCTGTAATTGGTGGGCGTTTGAAAATGCATCACACTGGTTGTTTTTGTTATGGAAGAACGCGTTGAATAGGCTGTCTTTGTTGATTGGGGTACTCACGCAAATGCCACTGCGGTATCCATGGGGTGGCGTTTTACAAGGGTACCATTGTTTCAAAATGTTGGGTGTGTATGCGGCGATTTGGCCCGTTGAATCACCTCGGAAGTTGGGTTGGGTGTAGTTGCCACCAATGGCGATGCCTTTGCTTGTTTGGAATGTGGTGAGGCCATAGCAGCCCCATGCTTGTCCGCCTTTGAAGTGCAAAGACAGGTTTGGTAATGGGTTGAAGATCCATGGTTTCTCGGGGTTGTTTGGGCGGTATTTGATTTGGACCAAATGAAATTGTGGCGAATGCCCGCCGCCGGCGAATCCCACCGTGATGGAGTGGCTATTTGTTTTTGGGTTGCTTCTGCTTGAAATGATTGACAGGGAAGTGCCGCTGGCCGCAAAGAAAGATTCTAGCGTGTCTGTGGGCGTAAGCCAATCAGATTTTGGGACGGATACCCAAGTGCTTCCAAAATCAGTTGTGAGCAGTGCGGTGAATTGGTTGGTGTTGGGTAGGGGGTCGCCGAGAATCATGCCTACACCAGTGGATGGGTCAATTTCAATGGCATCGAGAAAGATCCCAGGGGTTTCATTGTGGTAAGCGGTTTTCCATGTTTTTCCGCCATCGGTGGTTTTGATTACAACTGCGCTATCGCTCACGCTCATGGCCACGGCAATTTGATCGTTGATTGCCCAGATGTCGCGATAATCTTTGTTTGTATAGGGTGTTGCCAGGGTGTCGAAATGCAATTCGTTGGCGGCATTATATTGCCCTCTGAGGATTCTGGATTGTGTGCCGCTGATCCATGTGGAGTTGTTAGGGGTTGTGCATAATCCTCTGTAGTGTGGGGGTTTGAGATTGGCTTGAGCTTGTGCTTTTTGAGGGATGGGCGCGAGGCAGGCCAACATCGCCAAGAAGAGAATTTGTTTCAATGAGTTTTTGGATTTGGGTGTGGGCTCTGATAAGGGCTCGGATGAGGGGTTTGACGAGGTCTTTGTTGAGGGGTTTGATGTGAGATTTGACGTGGGAGATTGGGCGAATTTAGGCATTGATTGGGGATGTTGTTGGTGTATAAACTATTCATTAAAAGTGTGATACGCACTTGATAATATGGAAAGTTTTCATGAGATTCGGTGTAAAATTAACAAAGCCTATGGAAGAAACCCTTACAAAAATTTTATTTACATCAGACAGTATCCAAAATCAAAAAACAATTGGCGATGCATTGGTTTCGGTTGCGCGCCGGTTCAAAGGAGATTTGTTGTGGTTAGAAACTGCGGCAAATGCTGAACTCACGAACGCCCTTGTGGATGATCTCAAGAAGCGTACGTACCGGGATTTGACAATCGTAAAAAAGTCGGGAGAATTTTGGTCAACTGCGGCAAAAACCGCCAACGAGTTAAAGGTTGAGATGACCGTAATTTTGGCTGTTCCCAAATCGGGTAGTATGCTCGGTGGTGGGATGGCTGGATGCATTGGGAAGTTCGAAACCCCTGTGATTTATCTCAATCCGGAAGCGGGTTGGGTGGATCCTAAGAATTTGTTGATGCTGTTGGATTCAACATCGGAATCGAGGCAGAAGTTTTACCGGGTGGCCAAATTGGCGAAGGCGTTTTTCGCTAGGATTCATGTGTTGGCTCTTTCAAACAAGAAAGATGCAGAAACTGTGAGGTATCTCAATGCTTATTCTACTCAAGCGTTCGACTACATGGTGAAACATGGGGTAACGGTGATTGAGTTGGATGTTCAGGCTGGGGTTGATATGCGAGAGGTGGTATTTGCGGAGTTGTCGAAATTGAATGATTGTTGGGTAGCTACGATGAACGAGACCGATGGGTCTGGTTTTATGAAGACGAGTCCGTTTCAACATTACTGCAATGATGTGCGTGTGCCACTGATGGTGTGTGCGGTTCAGGAGGTTGTTGGTATGGGTGGGTCGGGCTATTGAGCTGTTGATGTAGTAAACAAGGAGAGGGGGCGCCACTGGCGCCCCCTCTCCTTGTTTAAGGCCTGCAGAGGTTTTATGTTTTGTGAAAATTTGGGTGCCAACGGAATACTTGGGGCAGCGGGGTTTTTGGGGTTGTCTAATTTTTATGGCTGTGGAATAAATGTTTCATTGTTTTGGGTTGAAAAGGCGAAATTGCAGCATTATGACGGTATCGGTTAGAACCATGCAGGATTTCATATCCGCCGGAGAAACACCAGAGATTTTGTTTTGGGTTGGATGTGCAGGGAGTTACGACGAGCGCGCGCAGCGCGTGAGCAGGGCCTTTTCCAATATTCTCCAAAAGGCGGGTGTTCAGTTTGCGATTTTGGGCATGGAAGAGGGTTGCACAGGCGATCCCGCCAAGCGTGCTGGGAACGAGTTTTTGTTCCAAATGCAAGCGATGCAAAATATCGAAGTGATGAATGGTTACGGGGTAAAACGCATCGTAACGGCATGTCCACACTGCTTCAATACCTTGAAAAATGAATATCCCAATTTGGGTGGCAATTATGAAGTGGTTCACCATACCCAGTTGATCAACGAATTGCTGGCTTCGGGTAGATTGTCGATTGAAGGTGGCGCGTTTGCCGGTAAGAAAATCACCTATCACGACAGTTGTTATTTGGGTCGATCGAACGGAATTTATGAGGCCCCTCGTATGGTGATGGAGCGATTGGATATTGATTTGGTTGAGATGAAGCGTTGCAAGACCAATGGTTTTTGTTGTGGTGCCGGTGGTGCTCAGATGTTTAAGGAGGCGGAGAAGGGGAATCAGGAGGTGAATGTGAATCGCACAGAAGAGGCGTTGGCTACGGGTGCGGAAATCATCGCTGTGAACTGTCCGTTCTGTAACACGATGATGCGCGACGGTACCAAGCATTTTGAAAAAGAAGACCAAGTGTCTGTCTTGGATATCGCGGAAATTGTGAATGATTCGCTCAGTCCTTCATGATGTCAATGGAACCCCAACGCGAACTATTGCCTTCGATGCCTGATGCCTCCAGGGTATGGGTCTTTGCGGCACAGCGGTGGTTAACAGTTGAAGAATCAGCTTCATTGCATAGTGAAATGACGGCTTTCGTATCTGGATGGCAAGCTCACGGGAAGGACTTATTGGCAGGGTTTGCCCTGTTGTTTGATTGTATTTTGGTGGTGGCGGTGGATGAAACGAAGGAGCCTCCCTCGGGTTGCAGCATCGATAAAGTGTTTCATTTGCTGAAAATGCAAAACGAAAAATGGCAGTTGGATTTTTTTCAACGAACCTTGATTTGGGCGTGGGTAGGCAAGGAACTTTGTAGATATGATTATCCATCCTTGTTGCAGGCGTTGAAGGTGGGTGAAGTGGCGATGAATACACCCGTTTTAAACACACTTCCTGCGTCATTGGGCAACTTTAGAAATAAAAAGTTTATACCCTTGAGCGATAGTTGGGTAGCCAAAAAATTACACAGAGATTTACAAAGTACATGAA
>CANHGC010000044.1 GCA_947460045.1 Bacteroidota bacterium
ATTACTGTTTGGTTGTAAGCCACACCTACGCTACCATCAGCCAATTTACTGGGATAAAAACCAGGTACTTTGATTGTGGTGTCGGGCGTGCACAATTGTGCGTTCGCATACAAACTAACAGAGAATAACAAAGAGAAAATAACTTTTTTCATGGATTATAAGCTTGTGTCAAAGATAATACGAAATCCGTCAATCACACCCCAACGGCATTGCTTGGATCACCTTTTAATTTAGACCACAAATAGCCTTGAGCGAAAATGAGAAAAATCAATCCGCCAATCCCTTGAATGCGATAGCCACTGATGTCGCGACGCAAATCGAACGGCAGGGCCTCAAAAAAGATCACAGAACCCATCAAAATAGCACCAATAAAAAGACCGTAAAATGTTAATCCACGCAACGATTTACGGCGAAATATCGCATCGTTCAGCATAAACACAAGCAATGGCCAAACCATGAACAAACTGTAATCGCGCTGATGGGGGAACGCAAGGGGGATGCAAGCTAAAAACACCGACATCGATAACAATTCCCAATGCTCAATGGCCAATTTCCTGAATTTTACCAACCAAAACCAGCACGACGTTAACACCATCAAACGAAATATTTGGGTTGTAACAAATACCCCCTTTTCGCCCATAGAAAACCAATCCACTCTGGCTTCTCCTTCAATGTTGAGCCCTGTTAAATACTTGGTAATTAGCGCGCCCATATCAATAAAACCGCCTTCACCCAATTCCACAATGTGGTTCTTTGAAAAAGGATTGATGTTGTTGAGCCAACTCAATAAAATTTCTGTGTGGTACGCCGCGGGTAAATACACATACGGCAATAAAACCATGAGCACAGAGAGTAGCACCGCCATGCCGAAGGCCGACCACTTGCGCATGAGAAAAAGCTGTCCAACCATATAAATTGGCAAAATTTTCAAGGTAACACCGAAAGCCAGACCCAAATTTCTCCGTAACGAACCTGAAATTACGCCATCGAATGCTTTCACTACACCCCAAACAATAAGTATGGTCATCTGTCCGTAGAGCAAATTCAAAAACAACCATCGATAGGTGAGTAGGGCAAAAAACAACCAAAAAACGAAACCTTTTTTATTTTTTGGGGGTTGAAAGGTGCGATTCACGAATTGAACCAACTGGTAAACGAAATAGAGGTTCAAGGCATTCCATAGCAATTTCAAGACGAAGAGTCCGAATGGGATTTCTTCAGAAACGATAAACTTTGGCAGCCAAGTAAATGGGGCTAATAGACTGGCAAACAGGGGGCTGTAATAATAATACAAAGCCCATCCTTGCGCGTTGTAAGGCGTGGTGTATGGATTTTGCAGGTTGGTTAATCGCTCAGCGGCACCAAAAAAAATATTTAAATCGTTGTTGGTACTGAGGCTGCGCAAGAACGGCCAAGCCAACAGGGCTGTAAACACCCAAATGAGTATTTTGATGTTTTTTTGGTAGTCAAATTCCTTCGCTATTTGGCTCATTCTTGTGCAAATTTAACCATTGGAGAATGCAAAATGTGTTGTGTTTAAGAAATCCAATGGTTTGCACTAATTTTGCGACCCCTTGGCCCCGTAGTTCAATGGATAGAATAGATGTTTCCTAAACATTTGATATGAGTTCGATTCTCGTCGGGGCTACAACCTTTTTCTCTTCGGAGTTTTATCAATAACAGAAGCGGGCCGCGATAAATCGCGGCCCGCTTCTGTTAAAATCCAGGACATCTCGGAGACGCCCTTCTGAATCTTAATTTTCTCTTGATGGGTCTAAAAGTTGTTTTGCTCCTGAATTGATCCACCTTGAAATCGGTTTGATTATTGTTAAAATCTGCAGAATATTCTGCTTGAAGTTTAACCACAAATTCTGTTGAAGTTTGGTTGTTGGCCTCAGCCATGTTTACAGCGCCCAACGGAATCATGAATGAAATTAATACGATGATAATCAATGCTTTGTTTTTCATGGTGTTTTTCTTTTAGGTGAAACATAATTGGTTGAAGGCCTTCCCCTGCACAAACACCCTACGATCCTTATACCCCCAAAAAATCAAAGAAATTTATTAGATTATTTGAGTTTATACACTTGATAATGGCTCGACTGATAACATGCTGTTGCCTTGCCCATTGCCTGCTTAAAGAAATCCAAGTCCTGAACAGCCTTCGTAACCGGAACATTGAGAACAACAAATTCAGCGCCATGGCTTCGAAAATCATCGCACTGCTTCTTCGATTTCATTTGCTCAGGATACACACACCAGCCCTTTCTGTGTAATAAAAACAACTCTTGCGGACTTGCGCTTGAAACAAAAACAACTTTCGCATCGAATGGAATCACGCATTGAATCTCTGTTTCCAAAGCCGCTTTGTATCGCTCAGAAGGTTTAATAAAATGATCGTGTATTTGATTGGCCAAGGCTTCCGTTACCAAAAGCACCAAAAGCAACGGTCCACCCCACGTATACTTCCACGATGTTTGGCTGCCCGCCTTCGCTGTTGTTATCCAATCCAAACCCAGACCAGCCAACAGTGCCATCACCGGCAAAAAGGGAATGGAGTAATACGTGTGTTGCGGAAAAACCGCGCCCGTTTTTAATATGAATAACGCAAAAACCCCAGTGATTGCCGCCAAAGCCATCGCCACTGGTTTCAATCTTCGATGAACGATCGCCCACAACCCCAGAACGCCCATCAACAATGCCAAAAAAGAATAGTAACTGGTAAAGTAAAATTTCTCCAAAAGCAACCGCCAAAGGGGCTTAATCTCGCGCCATCCTTCTAATAGTCCTTTCGGGAAATATAAATGATACCCATAGGTCGCATTCAAATGAGGCACCCAAGAAAAATACCACCAAATAGACGGAACCACTGCGATTATAGTGCCTAAAATCACCCCAGTCAACCGCCTTTTGTTGTCAGTTTTCACCAATAACAACATCCCTATAACTGCCAATAAACTCATCGCGGGGATTTTACTCAATACACCCAAAGCAATGAAAACCACCGCCCACAACCAATGAATCCATCGCCCCGTACGCCAATAATCAAACCCATAACGCATGCCCACCAAAACCAATGAAACCGAAAACGTGTCGGGCATAATTTTCCGAGAAAAGGTGAACCACGAAGAGGAGAGCAATACAACCACAGAATAAAACGCAACGCGTTTCGAAAAGCGATTTAGCAACAGTTGATAAAAATGATACGATCCCCACAACACAACCGTCAAATTGACCACCCGTCCGTACCAATGTTGGTAGCCAAAACAACGAGACAACAGCATCGACAAGTAATTAAACAGTGGAAACTCCGCTCCAACGATGCCCGATTTTTCACCGGCCATATCAATGCGCGGATGCAACCAATCCATACCATTTTCTACATAATTTCTTGTGACCATCGCCGTAAAAGACTGTCGCCAACTATGTGCCATTTCCAATGGTGGGTCTGTGATACCTACCAAATGCACTATACCAAAAAACAACAACACCCAATAAACAGGGTCCACAGCTCGCAGCCAATGTGCCATGATTTGCGGTAAGTCTTTGCGTTTTGTTCGATAAAATGGCAACATGGGTGTTTGCGGTTGGGGCAAAAATACGCCATTGTTTGTTTCCTTAGGGATTCGCTTATATTTGAAAAATACTGTGAACCTATGAAAAAACAATACCTATTATTATCGTGTACAGCGTTGATTGGTAGCACATTCGGCCAAACATTTAGCGACAACTTTGATGCTTACACTGTGGGAGATAACCTCGCAGCCAAGAGTGCGGTTTGGGAAACTTGGAGCGGTCCCAATGGCGGTGCCGATGACGTAAAAGTCACCAATGCCAAAGCCAAAAGTGGAAGCAATTCCATTTATTTTCAATCCACAGCGGCCAATGGTGGTCCAGCCGATGTGGTATTGCCATTTGGCGGTGCGCGTACTACCGGACAGTTTTCGCTCAAAATGGCGATGAACGTGGATGCCGGAAAAAATGCCTATTTCAACTTCCAAGAGCAAACAACCGTGGGCAAAGGATATACCATCGACGTATATTTCATGGAAGACAAAACATTGAATATCAACAATGCAGCGGCGGGCAATTTATTGAGCGTTAGTTATCCGCAAGGGCAGTGGTTTGAGTTTGAACTGAAAGTAGATTTAAACACCAACACTTGGGATTTGTATATAGACGGTACAAAAGTGGGGGCATTTCAGAACGCAACGAGGGCGCTTGCCTCAATGGATTTGTTTCCAATCAATGGCAGTTCTTTCTACATCGATGATGTAAGTTACAATTACACACCCTACACCAGCACTACTAAAAATGCTTCTGTTACCTACATTGGCAACGTGATTGGGTTTTTGGCCGGTTCGAACGTGATCCCTTCGGTAGAAATCCGAAATTTGGGCACCACTGCCATCACAAGCGCTGAACTGTCTATCAAATACAACGGCAATACACTCAATAAAACCCTCACAGGTATTTCATTGCCTGCCAATGGTTTGTATACCGCCACTTTCGATAATGCTTTAAGTATTGTTGGTGGTAATGGCGATGTTGTTGCTTCTGTTGTAACCATCAATGGCAGCGCAGATGACAATGGCAAAGACGACAGCAAAACCATTTCTATCAACCCCATCGTACCCGCCAAAGGCAAAATGGTCATCGGCGAAGAAGCCACTGGCACTTGGTGTCAATGGTGTCCAAGGGGGGCGGTTGCGCTGAAAACGATGCACGACAAATATGATGGCTTTTTCCAAGGTATTGCTGTGCACAACAACGACCCAATGGAAAACCCTTATTACGATGCCGCAATTGCTTCAAAAATCAGTGGTTACCCCAGTGCTTTGGTAGATCGTGGCACCAAAATGGATCCTTCTGCCATGGGTGGCGATTTCATCAAACGCATTCAAGTTGCACCCAAAGGCGTGATGGACATTGCTGCCAAATACGATGCCGTTACGAAAATCATGAGTGTGAGCGTTGAAACTACCATCCAAAGCGATATATCTGGTGATTTCCGCATCGCTTGTGCCATCGTTGAAGACGATGTAACAGGAACTACCTCTGGATACAACCAATCCAATGCCTATGCTGGCGGCGGTAGCGGTGTTATGGGTGGATATGAAAAACTGCCCAACCCGGTTCCCGCAGCCCAAATGGTTTACGACCACGTGGGTAGATTGATAGCACCAACCTTTGCTGGTTTACCCAATGCTTTTGGTGCTTCGGCCACGGCTGGACAGAAATTCGTTCACAACTTCAGCTTTGAAATGGAACCCAGTTGGGAAATGATGCAAATGCATATCGTTTCCATGTTCATCGATAAAAACGGCATGATCGACAATGGTGGTAGTCTCCCCTTCGTTGATGCGATGAATAAAGCTTTCAAAGACGGAACCGCTGTGTTGGCCAGTCAAACTTTGAACGGCCCTGATACGCGCATGGCGCTGCAGCCCAACCCAAGTAACAAGCAGTTCGATATCGCCATATTCGGCGTGATTAACGGTCAAAGCTCATTGGAAATTGTTGATATGCAAGGAAAAGTGGTTTATCAATCACAACAACTGAGTGGCAAAATGACCATCCCTTCACAGGATTGGAGCGCGGGTGTTTATTTGGTTCGATTGAATGAAAACGGCCAAGTTTTCCAGAAGAAATTTGTAAAAAACTAACGCGCGGATACGCGTAAAAACACAACATCTACACCGTGAGACTGGTGATTCAGCGGGTTAAACAAGCCCAAGTTTGTATTAACGGCACTGAAACGCGACAAATTGGTCGGGGTCTCATGGTGTTGGTGGGTGTTGAAGATGCTGATACTTTTGACGATGTTCAATGGTTGGCAAGTAAAACCGCACAAATGCGCATTTTTTCTGATGATCAAGGTAAAATGAATCTGTCTGTCATCGATGTGATGGGCGAAGTTTTGGTGATCAGTCAATTCACTTTGTTTGCCCAAACGGCGAAAGGGAATCGACCATCGTTCATCCGATCTGCGAGACCTGAAACCGCCATTCCGCTGTACGAAAAGTTCATTGAAACCCTGCGATCCGCGTGGAAACTTCAAGTAACCACCGGTGAATTTGGCGCTGATATGGATGTTGAATTGGTCAATCACGGACCCGTGACGATTACTATCGACTCAAAAAATCGAGAATAATCCAACGTTGGCCTAAAAAACCCAATTGTCGATCAGCCGAACACCGTTTAAGCTACCCGCAAAAATCACGGCATTTTGAGGGCCATTTGATCCGTTAGGCTCCTTGGAAAAATGATCGCATTCCAGGGCATCCATCCACGGCATCGACACGCAACTCAGATACTCAACCTCAAATCCCATTTGGGTTAGCCTTTGGGCGTGCCATACCACGGCTTCGCAAAATTCCTCTTTTCTTGTGGCGATGTCTTTCAGCGATTTTGAAATTTCCGCCGCTTTTAGCATTGATTCGGAGGACAATCTCACATTTCTGGAGCTCATGGCCAACCCAGATTCTTCTCTCATGGTTGGGATTCGATGCATTTTGATGTGCGGAAAAACCTGTTCAATGAGTTGTTCTATCACCAAACACTGCTGCAAATCCTTTTGACCGAAAAACACCTCTGAAGGATTTACGTACTTAAACAACCGATACACCACCTGAACTACACCGTGGAAATGTCCGGGTCTAAACGCCCCCTCAAACCGACTGTCGAGCAGTCCTAGATCTACCACAACGTCCGCTGTGGTGGTTGGATACATTTCTTCGTTGGTGGGAGTAAAAACAAAATCCACCCCTTGGGCTTCCAAAAGTGCCAAATCGTGCTCGAGCGTTCTGGGGTATTTCAAAAGGTCCTCAGAATTGTTGAACTGCAAGGGATTCACAAAAATGCTCACAATGGTTTTATGTCCCATATCTTGTGCTGCTCTCACCAAAGACAAATGGCCCTGATGCAATGCGCCCATGGTTGGAATAAACGCCAATTTTTGTGATCCTAATTCACTGTGAATGTGCAATAAATCCTCGGCTCGTTCAAATACCTTCATTTTTAACCCAAAAGAGGGTGCAAATAACGATTTTTCCTAGGTTCTGCGAAGATTGTTGTTTCAATTTCCGATTTTTTTATTATACTTTTGTAATCTTTTTCTTAGCAGAGATTACCACACACCATGACCCAAACCAAAAAACGTGTACTGTTTGTAAGTTCTGAAATGTCTCCCTTCCTTGAGACTTCGCCGCTAGCAACAGTTGCTCGAATGTTGCCACAAGCACTTCAAGAGCAAGAAAATGAAATTCGTATCCTCGTTCCTCGTTTCGGTGTCATCAATGAAAGACGAAATCGATTGCACGAAGTGGTTAGATTGTCTGGTATCAACATCAGCATCGACGACAACGACAACCCGCTCATCATCAAGGTAGCATCGATACCACAAACCAAGATGCAAGTGTATTTCTTGGACAATGAAGATTATTTCCATCGCAAATACCTGTTCCATGACGAAAGTGGCAAATTGTTCGATGACAACGATGAGCGCACCATCTTTTTCTGCAAAGGCGTGATGGAAACTGTAAAAAAATTGGGCTGGGCACCAGACATCATTCACTGTCAAGGTTGGATGACCAGTTTGATCCCCATGTATCTGAAAACCATTTACAAAGACGAGCCTGTTTTCAAAAACACAAAAATTGTATTCAGCGTATACTGTGATGAGGACAAAATCAATTTGGGCGATGACTTCGCTCGAAAAGCCAGTTTGAACTCTTTGGACGATGATTGCATGAAATGCTTTGGCGATGCCAGTGTGGATGCGATGAACATTGGTGCCGTGAAACATTCAGATGCCATCGTTACCAACAGTGAAGAAGCCCATCGCGTTGTAGAGGCACATTTATTGGATAAAATCGTAATGAGACACAGCGACGAAGATGCTGCCACTCAATACGGTACATTGTACGAACGCTTGCTCTCTTAATTTATACTTTGAAAACACGCGTTTTCCTGTCGGTACTTTTTGCAATGATTTCATTGTTTTCATCTTGTAAAAAACAGGACGGGAACATCATCATCGATGGTCAAAGCAACAACAATCAACTCGATATTTTTCGGGCAGATAGCTTCACCCTGCTGACCAGGACCATACCAGAAGACTCCTTGCCTGGCAATGGAATCAGCTATTCTTTGTTGGGCGAAATGAACGACCCCATTTTAGGAAAAAGCAAAGCCAGCATTTTTGCAAAAATGCTTATTCTGGAGCCTGAAAATAATTTCCCCAACGGCATCGAACCAGATTCAGCGATTCTTTACATCCCCATGGTAGATGGTTTGAATTTTTACGGAGACCATTTAACGAAACAACGATTACAAATTTTTCAGCTGTCCGAAGCCATCGCAGCAAACAATGTGTATTACCAAAAGCAGAAAATTTCATACAATACCCAAGTATCTTCAAACCATTATGGTCTTTTGTATCAGCAGAAATTTGATTCTATTGGATATCGAAAAGATAAAATGGGCCTCAAGCCAGGTTTGATGATTAAGTTAAGCGCTGAGTTCGCTCGCAGTTTACAACAGATGCCCATCGAGGCTTATCAATCCAATGAGGGCTTGGCCAAACATTTCAAAGGCATTGCCATTGTACCTGAAAACGATGAACTCATGCCCGGTGAAGGCGGTTACGCGGTATTCGATCTTGCCAACATTATTTCCCTGTCTTATCGCGCAAAAATTTTGTTGTACTACAACGATACCAACACCTTCGTTTTTGGATTTGAAGGAAAATCGAACATTGTGAACCAAGGTAAAACAGGTCCCTATCCCCAAGAAATTTTGACTCAATTGGAGAAAAAAGACAATTACCCTGTAACCTATGTGCAAGCGCTGAGTGGCCTCAAAACAGAAATTCAAATTCCATACATCCACAACCTCATCAAAAACGGAAATGTAGGAATCAACAAGGCCGAAATCTTATTTTACACAAACAACATCACCACGCCAACACATTTTGCTCCTCCACGATTGAATTTGTTCCAACCATTGAACAAAAACAG
>CANHGC010000045.1 GCA_947460045.1 Bacteroidota bacterium
ATGTTCCGGTTGAATCGGACGTTGTGGGCATCGCTTCGAGTAAGCAATTGGTGCCAGGGGCTTTGGTGAAAAGTCAGGTAACAGAAGCGCAAGGGGAAGTGTTGGAAGTGAAAAAAGACAAGGCGTGGGTGGCTTTTGGGGTGATAAAAATGTGGGTGCCGATTTCTGAATTGATGCTATCCAAAAACAAGGTGGGCGGAAAATCGCACAAGACCGGACAAACGGGCGGTTATCAGTGGGTTGAACGTCAATCGAACTACAAAACCAGTTTGGATGTGCGTGGACAGCGGATGGAGGAAGCCACGCAAAAGGTGTTGGTTTGGTTGGAGGAAGGGTATTCTTTGGGGCATCAACAATTGAAAATTGTGCATGGTAGGGGCGATGGGATTCTTCGAAAAGGGTTAAAGACCTTGTTGAAAACAGTGAATTTTGTGAGAAGCTATCACCACGAGTCGGAGGCAGAGGGTGGCGATGGGGCTTTGGTGGTGCAATTATTGTAAATCTTTTTTGAACGCTTGCGAATTCTGCAAGGAGTTGATAGACTTTGCGAGATAGCGAGTATTTTTGTAGAATTATGGCAACAATTTTGGATGGTAGCATCGCTGCCGCATCAATTCGAGTTCAAATCGCCGAGGAGGTGAAAGCTTTTGTATCGAAAGGACATAGGGCGCCGGGTTTGGTGGCTATTTTGGTGGGCGAAGACGGAGCAAGTCAAACCTACGTAGGTGCGAAGAAAACGGCTTGTGATGAGGTGGGATTTGCGGGTGATGTAAGGCGATTTGCGGCGGATATTACTGAAGAAGCGTTGTTGAAGGAAATTGAAAAAATCAACCAAGATGAGACCATCGACGGATTGATCGTGCAATTGCCATTGCCAAAACACATTTCTGAGGAAAAGGTGACACAGGCAATTTTACCTGGAAAGGATGTGGATGGATTTCATGATATCAACATGGGGAAATTGGCCAAGGGCGACGAAGCGGGTGTGAAGCCGGCAACGCCTTATGGGATTACATTGTTGATGAAACATTATGGTATCGATGCCTCTGGTAAACATGTGGTTGTGGTGGGAAGAAGCAATATTGTTGGAAGACCGATGAGTATGTTGTTGTCTGCAGCGGCTCCTTATGGAAATGCTACGGTGACTTTGTGTCATAGCAGAACCAAGGATTTGGCGAGCTTTACCCGTATGGCGGATATTTTGGTTGTTGCGTTGGGTAAGCCCGGTTTTGTGACGGCGGATATGGTAAAGGATGGCGCGGTGATTATAGATGTGGGCACTACACGTGTGGATGATGCCTCTAGAAAGAGTGGATGGCGTTTGCGCGGTGATGTGGATTACGATGCGGTTTTGGATAAAGTGAGTGCGATTACACCCGTGCCAAAAGGCGTTGGTCCGATGACCATTACCGGCTTGATGATGAATACATTGGAAGTGTACAAGGCCAAATTTGCATGATGCAATATCCTGTGATGGAGCATTTTTACACCATCCAGGGCGAGGGTGTACATGCTGGTCGGGCGGCTTATTTTGTGAGGTTGGCGGGCTGCGATGTGGGTTGCGTTTGGTGTGATGTGAAAGAAAGTTGGCCCACGGAGGGATTTGCCACTCATACAGCCACGGAAATTTGTGATTGGGTCTGTGAAACACCAGCAGAAATTGTGGTGATTACCGGCGGAGAACCTGCGATGTACGATTGCGCTGAAATTGTGAATGCGTTGCATCACAAGGGTTATAAGGTGCATGTAGAAACATCGGCGGCCTATCCTTTGAGGGGTGGGTACGATTGGGTTTGTATTTCACCCAAAAAATTCAAACAGCCGGTGATCGAAGAAATGCAAAGGGCCAACGAATTGAAGGTCATTGTGTTCAATGATTCTGATTTTAAATGGGCTGAGCAATGGGCAGAAACCTGCAATGATGCCTGTGCTTTGTTGCTGCAATCTGAATGGGAAAAGCGCGATGTGATGATGCCCAAGATGATTCAATTTGTGAAAGACAATCCGCGTTGGCGCATTTGTATTCAAACCCACAAAATCATCAACGTACCGTAATTTATTCTTCATAGGACACTCTTTTTTGGGGTGTGTAACTTGTATCTGTGAGAATTGGTACAGGGATTGATGCTGCTTTATTTTTGTAAATATGCGTTTCATTGGGAAAGCTTTCTTATTGCTGTTGGTGCTGTTTGTGATGGCGTCTTTTCGCAGCGAAATAGACCCGCCCAAGAAGCCCGTTAAAGACCCTTACGACATGGCTGCCTATGTGCCGTTCAGCGATACATCGGCCTTTCAAATCGATAGTTTTTTTCGCAGAATGTATCGTTGGGGGATATTCAATGGGAGTTATTTGTTTCACAAGAATGATAGCGTGTGTTATGGCGCCATGGGATACGCCACTTTCTCTCAATTGGATTCTCTGAAACCCGCAGATTTGTTTCAGTTGGCCAGCGTGTCAAAAACGTTCACCGGGATGGCCATGATGATGCTGGTGCAAGATGGGTATTTGAAGTTGAGCGACAGTGTTCATTGGTATATTCCTGAGCTCACGCGGCGGAATTTGAGCTTGCAAAACCTGATCAGTCACAGCAGCGGATTGCCAGATTATTTCTACTTCAACATGAAGGCTTGGGAAAATCCCAAAGACCATTTAACCAACGAAGATGTGGTTCAACTGTTGAACGCTCAGCCGGTTAATCATTTCGCAAAACCGGGTCGTTACGATTATTGCAACAGCAATTATGCGCTGCTGGCGTTGATTGTTGAACGCCAAACTGGGATTGAGTTTCGGCAATTTGTGAAGGAAAGAATCATGAATCCCAGTGGCATGAAATATTCCCATTTGGCGGATTTTGATACGCTTGGATTGGTGAATTATACGGTACAGGGCTATGATAAAAAACGCGTGTTTGCCGACAATATCTTCAACGGGGCGATGGGCGATAAAGGCGTGTATTCCAATGTTTTTGAAATGTTGGCGATGGATCAAATGTTGAGAACCGATTATTTGTTGCATTCGGATATCAGGAATCAAATGGTTGCACCTCAAACCGTTGTGAGTGCCGATGCCTTTTATGCAAACGGTTGGCGAGTAAAATGGATCAATGGACAAAAGTGGGCCTTTCACAATGGCTGGTGGAAGGGTTTTAGAACCTATTATTGGCGCTGTTTGGATGAGAATAAGTGCTTTGTGGTATTGACAAACAATGTGCAAGGGCCATTCTTGAGAACCATCGATATGGTGGGTTTGCTGAAGTGAGGTGAGAATTCGCCAATATCTCGGGCGTAACATTTTGATTCACCTATAGTTATTTGTAATTTGCTTGCTATAATGCGAGATTTCTCCAATGGCTAAACGTTACCTACTTATAATTTTTGTTTTTTCTGTTTTTCAGGCAGCCATGGCTCAAACGCCCAAGTTGAGCGCAACAGGAAAGGCCAGTATACCGGCCACCCCAATGGAGTTGCCTTTGGTAGATACTACGGTAAGGTGGGTGGCTTTGATGCAATCGCCCAACCCCAATTTTTACGAGGTAAAGAAGGCTTTTGAAGCGCATTTTGGTGGAGTAATACCTGTGAAAGGTCAAGGTTATAAGGTTTTTAAACGATGGGAAGCGCGTGTGTTGGATCATTTAGACGCCAATGGAAACGTGGTTTGGCCCAACGGTGTTTTGGCTGAGATACAGCAACCTTCAACCACGGGGAGTGGACCAACTGGCGGCAGTGCGATGGGCGGTTTGAACGCGGGGAATCCAGTGACCCCTGCAACTTGGTGTGCAACTTCTGGTAGATGGTCTTTGGTGGGTCCTGCCAAACACCCATACAACCAAACTTCGCAGCCCACAGGTACGGGTAGAATCAATGGGTTGGCGTTTCATCCCAAAGATTCCAATACGTTTTTTGCACTGGCACCTCAAGGGGGCGTTTGGAAAACGACGGATTTTGGAAAAAATTGGATTCATCTTTGGGGTGCAGGTACAGGGTTGGTTACTGGCACTTCAGCACCTTCAAATCCATCACTCACACTGGGCGTAAGCAGTATGGTGCTCTCACACAAAAATCCTGATACCATGTACATCGGTACGGGCGATCGGGATGCTGGAGATGCACCCGGTTATGGTGTACTGATGTCGGCCAACGGCGGAGGAACCTTCGTGGTTAGAAATTCCGGTATGGGAAATGTGACTGTGGGGAAATTGGTGATGCATCCAAAAAATACGGCCATCTTGTTGGCGGCCACCAATGGAGGGGTGTATCGAACAGTGAATTCAGGTGCTACATGGACGAAAGTGAGTATCACAGGCAATTTTGTAGACATCGTTTATCACCCCACAAACCCCAACTTATTGTATACCACGCAATCGGGGTTGTTTTACCGAAGCACCGATGGGGGTGTTTCATTCACACAAATAACCAATGGGGTACCTGCGTCTGGGATGCAAAGAGGTCAAATAGCGGTCACAGCGGCCGATCCAAGTAGGGTGTATTTTTTGATCGCCTCGGGGTCTAGGTTTCAAGGGTTTTATTTGTCGATAGATAGCGGCGCAACCTTCGCCAATAGAAACAGTTCTCCGGCCAACATATTGGGATACAGTGAAATAGGCAATGATGGTTCTGGGCAGGGATGGTACGACTTGGATTTGGCAGCGGATCCATTCAACGCAACCACGGTATATGCTTTTGGTATCAACGTTTGGAAATCAACGGATGGCGGGGCGACTTTCAAAATCAGTGGACATTGGGTGGGCTCGGGTTCGGCAGACGATATCCACGCAGACCAACACAGTGGTGAATTTAGTGCCTCCGGGAAAACCCTTTTTGCGGGGAACGATGGGGGCGTGTATTTCACCCGAAATGGGGGTAAAACTTGGAACAATATCACGCAGGGGATCAGCAATTCACAGATTTATCGCTTGGCAGTGGCACAGTCGGAGGATGATTTGGGCGCGCATGGTTATCAAGACAATGGGTCGATGCAACACGATGATGGTGAAGTGTTTACTTATTTTGGTGGCGACGGGATGGATTGTGCGGTGGATCCCTCGGATTCTCGATACGTGTATGGATCTTATGTGTATGGGTACATTTATAGGGCCATCGAAAAGAACAATATCATCACTTTGGCTGCCAATGGTGCCAATGGAATCAATGAAGGGGGCGGTTGGTTAACACCTTTCGTGCTGCAAGAGGGCAATCCCAATCGGATGTTCGCGGGTTATAACAATGTGTGGCGATGTGATAGTGTGAAATCTGCGGGTGCCATTAAGTGGACGAAAATATCAACTGGTTGGACGGGCTCGGTGAGGCAGATCAAAAGCAGTAAAGCGAATCCAAGACATTTGTACGTGATACGGGGCGATGGGAAATTGATGTTTACCCGCAATGCCGAGGCTGCGGTTCCTGTTTGGGTGGATGTTACGCCGGCAACTGCTTTGTTTTCGTTGAGAATCATGGAGGCAGATCCCTTGGATAGCAATAAGTTGTACGGGGCGAGTACGGTGAATCTTTATCAAAGCAGTAATAATGGGGTTACTTGGAATACCACGGTATTGGCGAGTTTAACAAAAACGGCGTATGCGGGATTCAATTGGGGCGTTATCAACGTGTTGAAAGCGGATCATTCGGTTTCGCCGGCGGGCTTGTATGTGGGTACGGATCGGGCGGTGTATTACATGAATCAGGTTTCGGGGACTTTGTATGGGTTGAATGAATTTGCCAATCAGTTGCCGTTGTGGATGGATGTATCGGATTTAGATATTTATCATTCCCCTTTGGGCAGAGATTTTAGTTATATTTATGCGAGTACATACGGCAGGGGCGTTTGGAAGAGTCCGCTGTTTGATGATGGATCGGGCACTTATCAGTCCAAGATGTTCTCCTATGATTCAGTGTTTGCTGTGGGGGGAGTGATGCAGTTGCAAGAGAGAGTTCCGGCGTCGGTGTCTGGTTTGAAGGGTTTGGAATGGTCGATTTCACCCACGACGTACTCTTGGGTGAAGGGTGGTGCCAATGACATGCAGCCTGAGGTTAAATTCAATCAAAGTGGGATTTATGAGGTGTCTTTGACGGCGAAGAGTTGTGCAACCAGTGCGAGTGTTGCGAAGAAGCTTTGGGTGCGGGTGTTTCCGCCGCCGCAGGCGGCGGCCTGTGTTTCGAAGACACGATTTCAAACCTCCAATTATGGTATTGGGGTGTTTGATGTGAAACTGACCGATAATCACTTCGAATCGGGGACGTATTTTGATGATGGGGAACAGCTCGACATGAGTTTATCCAAGGTGTTTCGATTGAAGCCGTCCACGGATTATACTGTTCAAGTAAAGGTGGGGTTGTATAACGCAGAAAATGTAAGGGTGTTTGTGGATTACAACAACGATGGGAAGTTTCAAGATTATTTGGGTGAAGTGAGCGCACAAACCACTGGAACGCCAAACAATTATGCCCAAGTGAAAATCAAAACCCCTGCGGGCTTGAAGAAAAATCAAGCGCTGCGTATGCGGGTGATTAGTGATTATAACAACATTGATACCTCGGGTTGTGGTACTTGTAATTACGGACAGGCGGAAGATTTTTCGTTGGTGTATGAGAAAACCACCGTGGCATTTGGTGCGGATCAGAAAAAAATCTGTGCGGGTGATTCTGTGGTGTTCAGGGATTCATCACAAGGCTTGATTGGGCTTTATGAATGGGATTTTGGTGCCGGTGCGATGCCTGCAAAGGCGGTTGGACAAGGTCCATGGACCGTGAAATACACCACGGGTGGATTTAAAAATGTAAAGCTTAGGCTCAATGGCGGGGAAGACAGTTTGGTGAAAATGGCCATGATCGATGTTGTGAAAATGCCCTATGCTACTGTGGGCGTGAAGTTGGGTGCGAATCCTCAATGCGAAGGCCAGGAATTTGCCTTGGCGGCCAATGATAACCAAAAATTGCCCATCATTTACAATTGGTACAAATTGGGCGCCCCCAATGTTCAGATTGTGAAAGACAGCATTTTGTATTTCAACGCGCTGATGTTACAAGATACCGGGAACTATTTTGCGGTTTTAGAAAATCGCGGTTGTTATGATACCTCTCAATTGATTTACGTGGATGTTTGGGCAAAACCCAATGCCATTGTATTAACTGATGTGAATTACACCCCATGCCTCAGAGGCAATGCTTTTGTTTTTGATGATGGGTCTAACATCGCAAAAGGGGCTGTTTCTCAGCGAAATTGGTCTACTACATCGCCCAGTAAAACAGGTACAGGCAAGCAGTTTTTGCATACCTTCTCAGCGGTGGGGACGCACACGGTAACACTTGAAATTGCGAGCAATCAAGGATGTAAAGACACGGCCAGAGTACAGGTGGTTGTGAAAGGACATCCCACGGCAAAATTCACTTTCGCCAAGTCCGAGCAGTGCGATAACAAGAATGTGTTTCAGGTAGTGAATGCTAGCACAAATCCCATCGCATCGGGTGGTGGTGCCGTTTGGTGTCAGTACAATTGGGGCGATGGAAATACCGTTTGGGATGCGATGGACGCAACTCATAGTTATTTGAAATATGGCAAGTATCCGGTGCAATTGATTGTGAAGAATGCATCGGGTTGTACTGATACTGCCTCCCAACAAGCCATTGTTTATCTCACCCCGAAGGCGGGATTTGCGCTATCGAAAACAGAGGTGTGTGAAGGTGAGGCTTTGACAATCAATGATTTGAATGTGGATCATGCTGATCCAAACGACCGGGTAGTGTGTGCTTGGAACTTTGGCGATAGTCGCACTTGGAATCAGCAGTTTATCAAAAAAGGATCCAATAGAGATTCGCTTTGGAGTTATGTCCAATTCGGGAACTATACAATCAAACGAGTGCTCAAAACCGCAAAGTTGGGTTGTAAAGATTCTGCGATGGGTGTGGTGGTAGTGAATTCGATTCCCAATGCCAAGGTTACGGTGTCGCCATTGAAAGTGTGTGCCACCATGCAAACCGTGCAATTCGCGAATCAATCGGTGGGTGCAGATGGCAAGCCGTTGACGTATGATTGGACGATGGGCGATGGGAAAGGGAATTCTGCGCAGACTTCGCCAAGTTATTTGTTCGGTTTGCCGGGGAAATACACTGCTCGCTGTATTGCCAACAATCGAGGGTGTTTGGACACCGCATTTGCCCAGCAAATAGAAGTTGTGCCCGCGGTTTCTGGCGCTTTTGGATACAGTGAGTTTGTGAAGAATCAGCGATTGGGGTGGCATTTTGGTGCCAAGGATACGTTGTTGATGCCTTTGGATCGTCAGTTTGACTGGCGTTTTGAGCATGTGGGTGGTGAAATTTCAATTGCGCCCGGTGCAGTGGTAGATCGCTATTTTGAATATAATGGCAGTTACAAGGCGAAGTTGGTTGTGACCAATTCACTGGGTTGCCGAGATTCGAGCGAGCAGCAAATTGATGTAAACAGTGCGATCCTGAAAAATCAGTCCAACGACCTAAATGCATACGTGTTTCCAAACCCCACATCGAACAAGACCACTTATAAGTTCTCTGCTAGAAAAGGCGACGTGGTAACTGTGAAAATGGTTACAGTGATTGGTCAGCAAGGGCTTTACGAGCGCACATGGAACATCGCGGAAGACGGGGTTTATTTTGATGAAATTTCCATGAAGCGATGGAATTTGTCGAATGGCGTATATCCTTTGTTGATACAACGGGGCGATCAACGCGTTGAGGTCAAGATGATCTTAATGGATTGATTTCCGCATTTGGCGATGTAGGTGCCGGGCTTTAATTCTGGTTTGAATTGTTGTGCGATATTGCCCGTTTGGAAATTTGTAGATTGGCTGAATACGGGAATGCCTTGGGCGTTAAAAATTTCCAATTTGCCGGTATTTGTGCTGGTAAAATACAAAATTTCTGTTTGTTGATCGAACCAAATGTCGCGTGGGATTTGGTGTGAAATGACCCCCATATTTGCTTGTTGGTGTATGACCCCAACGGCGTCTAAATCAAATCCTGAACTTGGGAACGGCGTGGGCCATGG
>CANHGC010000046.1 GCA_947460045.1 Bacteroidota bacterium
GGAGTTATCATCCGCTGATGCATTTTTTGTTCAAGGATGTGAATTTGGAGGATTTTACGCAGGAAGATTTGGATTTGTTTGTGCAATTGGATGACATTGATATTATGTCGGCCATCAAAGAGTGGCAATTCCACGAGGACGGGATATTGAGTGAGATGAGTAAAAGGTTGATGCGCAGGCATTTGCCGAAGATCAAGGTTCAGTTGGAGCCGGTGAGTGACGGATTGAGGCAGTTAATGCGGGCCCAGGCGGCGGCGGTTTTTGGGGTGAACGATGAGCGAATTTTGGATTATTTTGTGCATGTGGGGGTGTTGAAGAACGACGCGTACAAGAGCGATGGCGGCGGGATTCGGATCATGAAGAAGGATGGCAGTTTGGTGGATGTGGCTGAGGCGAGTGATAACTATAATTTGGCCAGTTTGAAAGATACTGTGACCAAGTACTACATAACATATTGGGAGCGGTGAGAAAAAACAAGGTGATCAGCAAGGGCGGTTCCACGGGTGGGAATGTGCAGAATACGCCGAGGGGCGGAAAGTGGGCGAGCAAATTCGAGGATGAAAAACCGTCTGGGAAGAAGGGCGATGTGGCGGCGAAGAAGGCGTTGGGTCAGCATTTTTTGAACGACGAAAGCATCGCTGAGCAGATTGCAGGATTGGTTGATGCGGGTACGGAGCATGTGGTGGAGATCGGACCGGGCATGGGGGTGATGACGAAATATTTGTTTGGCAGGTTTGGGGATGGATTAATGTGCGCGGAAATTGATGGTGAGTCTGTGGAGTATTTGGAAAAACAGGGTTGGGCGAAGGGCTTGAAGATTTGGCAGGGTGATTTTTTGCAAGCGCCAGCCGAGGATTGGGTAAAGGCGGGGAGCAGGATGGCGATCATTGGCAATTATCCATATAATATTAGTACGCAGATTGTGTTTAAGATGTTGGAGTGTGGTGTGAGGGTAGAGCAGTTTTCGGGCATGTTTCAGAAGGAGGTTGCGGAGCGATTGGCGGCGGGCGAGGGCAATAAAGATTATGGGATCACGAGTGTGTTGTTGCAGGCGTATTATGATTGTACGTATGAATTTACTGTGGGGGAGGGGTCTTTCAATCCACCGCCGAGGGTAAAGAGCGGGGTGATTGATTGTAGGTTGAAATCATCGCTGCCTGATTGCGACTATGGGGCGTTGAAATTGGTGGTGAAAACGGCGTTTTCGCAAAGGAGAAAAACCTTGGGAAATGCATTGAAGCCGTTGACCTCATCGAGGGAGGGTTTTGAATTGCCGGAGGGATGGAGTGGGTTGCGTGCAGAGCAGGTACCGGTGAAAGATTATATATTTTTGGCCCAATTGTGGAGCGCCAAAGGGGAGTAAAATTATTTGGATTGATTCGCAATAATCGTTGAATCTTCAAATTTTGCGGGAGCTCGTTTCTGACTGTTGTGTAGAAAATGAGATTTTGTCATGAAATTAATGGGTTGGGCTTTGTAAAAGCTCTGTAAAAACTCTAAATTCGCGCATTGAAAATCCCTAAAAAGGCTCAAGAAATGAAGCTTATTCTACCAAAAAACACTTTCAACTTATTGACTAAGAAGTTGTTATCATTGTTGCTGGCTGGTATGGCCACGGTGATGTCGTTCGCGCAAGCAGCCACTGATGTGATTCCTCCGCCTCAAGAATTCGATCCAAGCAGTTGGAATTGGGTGAACATATTGATTTGTGTTCTCGTTCTTTTGATTGTTTTGGTGATTGCCCGTGCTTTCGATATCGGAAGCTTGGCAGAAAAAATCACAGGTAAGAGAATCGTGAGTGCACACAAGGTGAATGCTTATGTGGCATTGATTGTTTTGATTTTGGGAATGATTGGTGTTTTCTGGGAGATCAATGCGCACGGCAAGCATTTGTTGTTGGGCGATGCAGCTTCTGAGCATGGTGCATCTTTGGATTCAATGTTCATGTGGACGTTCGGCTTTACCTTCTTTGTATTTGTAGTTACAGAGGTATTGTTGTTCTTCTTCATGTTTAAATACTATTACAGAGAAGATCGCAAAGCAGCGTATTTCTTCCACAATAATAAATTGGAAGTGATTTGGACAATTGTTCCAGCGATTGTATTGACATTTTTGGTGTTGCGTGGTTTCAATGTATGGACAAAAATCACACAGACTCCCAACGAAGACGCTCAAGAGATTGAAGTATTTGCATACCAATTTGGTTGGAAGGCTAGATATGCTGGGGAGGATCAGAAATTTGGCGAAAGCAGTTATGTGTTGATTTCAGGTACCAACCCATTGGGTTTGGCGGTTGACGGTGAGGCTGACAAGTTGAAGGCCACATTAACTGGCGAGGTGACTGAGTTGAACGCGAAATTGGAGTCTGCGGCTGATTCTGCCACATTGTGGAGATCGGCTTTGGACAAGATGGAGGCAACGGGTCTTTCTAAGACGTATGTTTCTGAGCACAAGGCGTTGAAAGAGAAGGTGTTGGATGCTGAGAGCGGTGCTTATGCCCGTCAGTTGAAGAAGGAAATCAAGCGCAAAGAGACCAACATCAAGCGCATCGATGCGTTCCGCAGCAAGCCTGAGATTTTCAACAAAGAGAGCAACGATGACCGTGTAACTACGGAGATTGTTTTGGTAAAAAACAAGCCTTATATGTTCCGTTTCCGTGCGCGTGATGTCATTCACTCTGCTTATATGCCTGAGTTCCGTGCGCAAATGAACTGTGTACCAGGAATGAGCACAGTATTCCCATTCACGCCGATCAAAACCACGGCTGAGGCCAAGGCGGCAAAGGGGAACCCCAATTTTGAATATTATTTGTATTGCAACAAAATTTGTGGTGCAGCCCACTACAACATGAAGATCAAGATCACTGTAGTAGGATCTGAGGCAGAATACAATACATGGTTGGCAGCGCAAGCAAAAACAGTGGCACCTCCAATGGAAGCCGCTCCAGCTGCTGCTGATTCAACCGCAGTTACACCCGCAGCCGTTGCTGCCAATTAATCTCAACTAAAAGAATCATATTCATATGAGCACTTCAGCATTACACGCAGATCACCACACCCACGATCACCATCACAAGGAATCGTTCATCAGTAAGTACGTTTTCTCGATGGATCACAAAATGATCTCCAAACAGTTCCTGATTACAGGGATTATTATGGGTATCGTTGGAATGGGGATGTCTTTGTTATTCCGTTTGCAATTGGCTTGGCCCGATGAGCAATTTGGACTATTGGAGATGTTGTTGGGTAAATGGGCCGTTGACGGCAAATTGGATCCAAACTTCTACATGGGATTGGTTACCATTCACGGTACCATCATGGTATTTTATGTGTTGACCGCCGGTTTGAGTGGTACATTTAGTAACTTATTGATTCCATTGCAATTGGGTGCTAGGGATATGGCATCACCGTTCATGAACATGTTGAGCTACTGGTTCTTCTTGGCATCGAGCGTTGTGTTGTTGATCTCTGTAGGCGTTGAAACAGGTCCAGCTTCAGGTGGATGGACGGTTTACCCCCCTTTGAGTGCACTTGAAAAGGCCATGCCCGGTTCTGGATTGGGAATGACTTTGTGGTTGGTTGCCATTGCATTGTTCATCATTTCTGCTTTGTTGGGTGGTATCAACTACATTTCTACTGTATTGAACCAACGTACGAAGGGAATGAGCATGAATCGCATGCCATTGACCATTTGGGCGTTCTTCTTCACCGCGATTTTGGGATTGCTTTCTTTCCCAGTGTTGTTGGGTGCGGCGTTGTTCTTGATTTTTGACCGCAGTTTCGGTACTTCGTTTTACTTGAGCGACATCTTCTTGGAAGGTGTGGGTGCCTTGGAAAACGTGGGTGGTAGCCCAGTATTGTACCAGCACTTGTTCTGGTTCTTGGGTCACCCAGAAGTATATATCATTTTGATGCCTGCTTTGGGTATCACTTCTGAAGTAATCTCTACCAACGCCCGTAAGCCGATCTTTGGTTACACGGCGATGATCATCTCGTTGATGGGTATTTCTGTGTTGTCGTTCATCGTATGGGGACACCACATGTTCATCACTGGTATGAATCCATTCTTGGGTTCGGTGTTCATGATTTTGACGTTGATCATTGCGGTTCCATCTGCAGTGAAAGCGTTCAACTACTTAACCACTTTGTGGCGTGGTAACTTGCGTTACACCCCTGCCATGTTGTTCTCTATTGGTTTGGTGAGTTTCTTTATCTCTGGTGGTTTAACAGGTATTTACTTGGGTAACGCTGCCATGGATATCCAATTGCACGATTCATACTTTGTGGTTGCTCACTTCCACTTGGTAATGGGTAGCGCTGCGATTTTCGGTATGTTCGCTGGTATTTACCATTGGTTCCCACGTATGTACGGTCGTATGATGAACAACACGTTGGGTTACTTCCACTTCTGGATCACTTTCATTACAGCATACTTGGTATTCTTCCCAATGCACTTTATGGGATTGGCCGGTGTTCCACGTCGTTACTACCAGTTCACTTTGGTTGAAGATTTCAATATTTGGATGGATGTAAACAAGTTGATTACGGTTTCTGCGATTGTTGCTGGATTTGCTCAGTTGTTGTTCTTATACAACTTCTTCGTAAGCATTTTCCGTGGCAAGAAGGCAGAACAAAATCCATGGCAGTCAAATACTTTGGAATGGACTTCTCCAATGGATGTTCGTTTGCACGGTAACTGGCCGCATGAATTGCCAACGGTTTACCGCGGTCCTTACGAGTACAGCAGACCTGATCGTGAATCTGATTTCTTCCCACAGAACGAAGAGGATGCGAATGCCCCTGAGGTGTTGCATGTAGAGGAGAAGGAAGTAGTGAAAGAAGAGGCACCTGTTGAAAACAGCGTATTCTTTGCAGCCATCAAGCGTGTTTTCGGTTTGAGCCGTTAATGCAGCACAGCAGCAGTAAGATATTAAAACTATACAGACGAATGGGTTTATTTACCTGTTCGTCTGTTTTTTTATTGTTCTTTTTTGGCGGGTTGGTAAGGGCTACGGGAAGTGGCATGGGCTGTCCGGATTGGCCAAAGTGTTTTGGCTTGTGGGCACCGCCAACGTGCGAGTGTAAATTGCCTGGGAACTATCAGGCGTTGTTCTTAAAAAAGCGGTTGGAAAAGGTTCAGCGTTTTGCAAAGGTCCTGAACGGATTGGGTATGCATGAACGCGCTCAGTTGTTGTTGACAGACCCATCTGTGCAGGCGCCAGAGGCATTTGATCCAGTGAAGGCATGGATAGAGTATATCAACCGGTTGTTTGGTGTATTGAGTGGTTTGTTTGCCATGATTTATTTTGGTTTGATGATATTGCATTGGCGGAAGATTGAAGGCGGAAAGATGTGGGGTATTTTGGGGTTGTTTTTGTTGCTGTTGAATGGGTGGTTGGGTAGTTTAGTGGTGGCAACGAATTTGTTACCCGGAATAGTTACGATTCATTTTATACTGAGTTTTTTGTGCTTGTTTGCTTACATGGTGTCTTTGCATGGTGCGAGACCTTATGAGTTTAAAGGTTTGGAAATTCTCCATAAGAAGCAATGGTTTGGATTGTGGTTAACGGTGTTTTTGGTGGTAATCATTGGTGCTTGGAGTAGGGAGCAAGTGGATTTGTTGCGAATGGGAGGTGACTTGTATATGGGAGGTGATCAGGAAGGATTTTTGGGATGGGGCATGTTGAATGTGTTTGCTATGGATTGGATTTTCGCGGTGCATCGGTATTTGCCCTTTGTGATATTGGGTTGGATGATCTGGCTGATGCGTAGGGAGGCGAAGAATGGCAATGTTTCGGCGTCTGTCTTGAGTTTGGATAATCCATTGATGGTGATCGCTGTGTTATGTGCCTTACAAATTGGGATTGGCGTTGTTCATATTTGGTTTGTTGTACCAGCTTGGGCACAAGTTTCGCACGTAGTGGTGGGGAGCGCCATAATTACCTATATTTTTGCAGTGTATTTGAGCGCTCGCGCTAAAAAGTCAATTTCTGTAGATGAATCCAACCATTAAGGCCTTCGCCCAGCTAATCAAGTTTAGGCTCACGAGCAGTGTGGCAGCTACCTCGGCGTTTGGCTATTTTTTGGGCTGTAAATTGAATGCGGATGGTAATTGGCAGCAATTGTTTGATTGGAAGGTGTTTTTGGGTGTATTGATTGGAGGTATGTTGGTGGTTTTTGCATCGAACGGACTCAATCAAATCATCGAAAAGGAAAACGATGGGAAGATGGATCGCACCAGCGGTAGACCCATAGTGGAGGAGCGAATTACCCTGTCGCAAGCGATTTTGTTTTGCTGGATCACGGGCATCGCAGGTATTTTGTTGCTCTCATTAACGGTGCCATTTGTGGCTGTTTTTCTGTCGGGACTATCCCTTGCCATTTATGTTTTTGTGTATACGCCCATGAAGCAAACCAGCAACATTGCGGTGATGATTGGCGCGATTCCGGGTGCTTTGCCACCTTTGATTGGATATACGGCTGTGGTGGGTAGGATTGACGAACCCGGGATGATGTTGTTTTTGGTGCAGTTTTTTTGGCAGTTTCCGCATTTCTGGGCGATTGCATGGATGTTGCACGATGATTATCAGAAGGCGGGATATTGGATGTTGCCAACCAGCGGTGGTAGAGACAAGAAGGGCGCTTATCAAATCATGATTTACACGGTGCTTTTGATCATTGTGAGCATGACGCCGATTTATTATGGCATGAGCGGTCCGAGGGCGCTGATTTTGATATTACCGATATCGTTGTGGGTGTTATACAAGTCTTACGGATTGTTTAAGACCTTGGAAGTGAAGGAAGCGCGTAAGTTGTTGTATGCAACATTGATTTATACACCTGTGGTGTTTATGGCTTATATATTGTTTTGATCATGGAAAATAGAACCGTAAAGAAAGTGAAGGATCCGGTGCCATTGGTGCCACCAGCAAAGTTTAATTTGTGGTTGTTTATGCTTGCTAGTTGCATGTTGTTTGCGGCTTTTGTGAGCGCTTATATCGTGGCGAGACCAGACGCGGAAGCTAAGCAGTTGTGGACGTCTTTTGACCTGCCCATTTATTTCTTTTATTCGTTGATCATTTCCATTTTGAGTTCTGTAACGATACAGTTGGCAACCAATGCAGCAAAAAAAGATGAGTTGGCAAGAAATAAGGGTTTGATTGCTGTTACCTTGGTGCTTTCGGTGTTGTTTTGTTATTCGCAGTACTTGGGTTGGTCTAGGTTGGTGATGCAAGATTTGACATTTGTAAACGCCAGACCTGAGCACATATCAGCAAGTTACGTTTGGGTGATTACGGTATTGCACTTTGTTCACATATTGGGTGGAATCATCTTATTGCTCATCGCCCAAGTGAAGTCGTTCCAGTTGAATATCCACAAGAAACAGATCACATTTATGTCAATCACAAATACTTATTGGCATTTTGTTGGACTTCTTTGGTTTATATTGTATTTATTTCTTTATTTCGCAAGGTAATTTTCTCAATGGCAAATCATACATCAACACAAGCAGCATTTGAAAATCAACCCACGTGGGCTGGAGGTCGTTCTCCGTTCAACGTGAGTTATGGCAAATTGATGATGTGGATCTTCCTTTTATCGGATGCATTCACGTTTTCAACTTTATTGGTTCAATACGGAACCCAGCGTTTTTCGAACGTTGTAACACCAATTACAACCAAGTGGCCTGATCCTGCGTCGATCTTTAATCACTTCCCATTCATGCATGGCTTGCATTTGCCTTTGTTGTTTGTGAGTGTAATGACCTTCATTTTGATTTTGAGTTCTGTAACGATGGTATTGGCTGTTGAAGCAGGGCATCGCAAGAGCAAGGCTGAAGTAGCGCGTTACATGGTTTATACAATCATTGGTGGTATTGCCTTTTTGAGCTGTCAGGCTTGGGAGTGGTATACCTTCATTCACGAGGGTGCTCGTTTGGATGGCAATACTTTTGGTATTACCAAGCAAGGTTATGACCATTTGAATAGCGTAGGTTTTGGCGATCATTTTGAATGGGCTGAAGGTGATAGAACTTTCGGACCTGTGCCATTTGCGGCATTGTTCTTTATCGTAACGGGTTTCCACGGTTTCCACGTATTCAGTGGTGTTGTAATCAACGTTGTGGTATACATCATGACCGTTCGTGGCGTATTTGAGCGCAGAGGACATTACGAGATGATTGAAAAGGCCGGTTTGTATTGGCACTTTGTGGATTTGGTTTGGGTATTCGTATTTACTTTCTTCTATTTGATCTAACTTTTAATACTCTAAGAACATGGAATTTTATAATAAGCCTGGAGATTACGACGCAATCAATTACATCCCTCATACCGAGAGTCATGGTACCAAAGAACTTTGGAAGACTTTCTGGTTGTTGTTGGGTATTACTGTTTTGGATTTCGTGATATACTTTGTGATGCCAGCCAGCGGTTGGAGAAACTTCATCTTCATTTTCTTTGGATTGGTGAAAGCGTATTACATTGTGGGTGCTTTCATGCACTTAAAGCATGAGAAAATCAATTTGGCGTTGGTGATTTTGGTTCCGATGGTTTTTGTATTGGGATTGATTTCTGGTCTTCTTTACGAAGGCTCAGCGTTGGAAGTGATGAAGTCTATGTAATTGACATGAGTTCAACTAAGAATCGAATAAAAATGGCCGCGGTTGCGGCCATTATCATTTTACCCATCCTAGGTATTTTGCTGTTGGCCCGCGCACATTGGGTGCACAAGGAATTACCCTATTTGGGTGAAACAGTAATTGAAGCTGATGGTACCAAGCAGTATCATACTGTGAGCGATATCAATTTGGTGAATCAGCACGGACAGCCCATCAATTTGGATGATTTTGATTCGTGCATTGTGGTGGCAAACATCTTCTTTGCCAATTGCGCCGAAGTTTGTCCATCCATGAACAAGCAAATCCAAGTCATTGCCGAAGAGTTTTTGGCATTCCCCAATGTGCGTTTTTTAACGGTTACCATTGATCCTGAACATGATTCTGTGCC
>CANHGC010000047.1 GCA_947460045.1 Bacteroidota bacterium
CCAATGCTCAATGAAGGTAGGCTGGTTCCCGACCATCCCGCTTTTTCGGGGGTGGCGATGCTGGGTCCGTTGCTCGATGGGATGTCGAATTTGGGTTTGATGTGAAGGCCCAAATCCATGGCGTGTTGGGTGAATTTTTCAGGGTCCTTTTTGTAATGTTGCATCACAAATTTGCTGGTACCCACGTTGGATGAGTACTTAAGGCATTCTCCCAAGGTGTAGAATCGTTTTTTGGGTTTTACCGCATCCTCAAGGTCTAAATCGTACCAACTCCATTTGCCCCAAGAATTGTCGATGGTGTCTTTGGTAGAGATTTTTCCGTCTTCGAGCAGGGCGATGGCAGAGACCAATTTGAAAGTAGATCCAGGTTCAGTGAATTCGCTCACTGCATAGTTTTGGGCTTCGTAGTACTGTCCGTCTTCGCCACGTTTTAAGTTGGCCATGGCTTTGATGGCGCCGGTATTGGTTTCCATCACAATCACACAGCCGTGGTCTGCCGATTCGGCTTCCAATCCTTTTTGTAAGGCGTACTGGGCGATGTCTTGGATTCTGACATCCAGGGTGGTGACAATGTCTTTTCCGTTGACGGCCAATCGGTTGTTCCCAACTTGGATGGGTCTCCAGGTTTGGCCGCTCATGCGCTGTTGCATTTGGGTGCCGTTCTTGCCCCTCAACAGGGTGTCGAACGCGCCTTCTAGGCCAACGGCGGTTTTGTCTTTGATGTATCCGATGGTTCTTTTGGCGAGCTCACCCATGAAATACATGCGTTTGCCTTTTTCTTCGTACCAAATGCCTCCTTTGAATTTTCCCAATCGGGCGATGGGCCAAGTTCTGATGGCTTTGACTTGTTCAAAACCGAGGTCTTTGCCAATTTTGAGATAGCGCGTGCGTTTTTCGCGGTGTTTGATGAAATGTTCTTTCCAATCGCTGGTGCTGCGCTCGGGGAACATGCGCGACATCATCATACTGAAACTGTCGATTTTGGCGATGAAAACTGCTGATGTGAGTCCATCGGCGCGGAGGTCGAAAACCACGTCGTATTTGGGTACAGATGTAGCCAGAAGGCTGCCATCATCGGCGTAAATGTTGCCACGAAGCGCTTCAATTTCTTTGATGCGGGTGTTTTTGGCACTCATTTCCTCACGGAATTTATCGTCGGTGCCGAGTTGTAATTTCACGGCGGTGACGAATATGGCGATCGCAAAAACCGCCAACAGGCCAAACACGAGGTAGGCCCGAACCAGAATGACTTTTCGAGAGTTTACCTTAGTCTTGCTCATGGGGTTTGGTGAGTTTTATGGGCGGTGCGGTGATTTCTTTGAGTCCGCTGCCTTCGAGGCGTTTTGAAAGTTCACTTTGCTTGCTGGCGTTGGTGGTTTGGCTTTCTAGGCTGATGCGTTCGCTATGCAATTCTTTGAGCTCTTTGCTGAGTTGCTCTTTTTTGCGAATGCCTTTGTTGGCGTGGTGGGAATTGTAGATGTAAAACAACATGAGTGCAAACCCAACCAGCGCGAATTTGATCCAACTCCAAAGGGGAATGGGGGTTTCGTCGGCAGTTTCTTGCACGGGGGTGGTGGGGTCTCCCATCACGGTTTGCGGATCGATGTCGGCGTTCAAGAAAGGGTTTTCTTCCATGTGTTGCGTACTCCTATTCTCATTTTTGCGCTGCGTGCGCGTTTGTTGCTTTCAATTTCTTCCTCAGTGGGGGTGATGGCTGCATTTGGCACACTGTCAAAGGGTTTGCTGATGTGTCCATACAGGTCGGTATGTCGAACACCTTCCAAATTGCCGGTTTGTAAGAGGTGTTTTACGAGGCGATCTTCGAGGGAATGGTAGGAAATGACCACCAATTTTCCGTTGGGTTTGATGATTTCTTGCGCATCGTTCAAAAGGGTCTCTAGCACTTCCATTTCTTTGTTCACTGCGATGCGCAGGGCTTGGAATACTTGGCTGAGGTATTTGGCGGGTGTTTTGCCAGGTGTGCAGGTAGCGATGGCATTTTTAAAGCCTTCGATGGTGCTGAGGTCTTTGGTGCCTCTGCTGCGGATGATGATTTCGGTGAGTCTTCTGGCGTTGGGGATTTCGCCGTATTGTTTGAAGATGTAATTGAGTTCTTTTTCGTTGGCTTTCTGTACGATGTCTGCTGCGGAGTTGGCGGTTGAGGCCGACATGCGCATATCGAGTGGGCCATTGAGTCTGTGAGCAAATCCGCGTTCACCCACATCGATTTGGTGTGAGGAGATGCCAAGATCGGCGAGGATGCCGTCTACTGGAAGTGCTTTGAGGTATTCGAGGTAGGGTTTGGTGAACTGGAAATTGTGGTTCACCAGGGTAAATCTTGGGTCTTGGGGTGCTCGGGCGAGGGTGTCTTCGTCTTGATCGAAAGAGATGAGTTTGCCTTTGCTGGAGAGTTTGTTGAGTATGGCTCTGCTGTGACCGCCGCCGCCGAAGGTAACGTCAATGTAGGTGCCGTCTGGGTTGGTTACCAGGGCGTCCACGCTGGGGTGGAGAAGGACGGGGTTGTGATAGTCGTACATACGCAAACAGTTGGCCAACGGCCCGATGCGCTACTTACCCTTGGTTGCGTTGTTGGTGAAACATTTGTGCCAACTGAGACATTTCGGCGGAATCCACATTGAGTTCAGATTCGTAGGTGGCTTGATCCCACATTTCAATTTTGTTTCCGTTGGCAACCAGGATTACGTCTGCGGTGAGCTCGGCGTATTCCAGGAGTTTTTTGGGAACTAAAATGCGTTGTGCGCCATCGATCTGAACCAAGTTGGCTCCGTTGGTGAAGATTCTTTTGAACCGACGGATGTCGGGACTCATGAAATCATCCACGGTGTTCAGTTTGGCGGTTTCATCCAGCCAATCTTCCTTGGTGTAGAGCACCAGACACTTTTCAAATCCGCGGTTCACAACGAGGGTATTGCCAACGGCTTCGGGGAACTGTGCCCGAAGTTTCGACGGGATGGAAAGTCTTCCCTTCTCGTCTAGTTTGCAATTGAACTCTCCAATGAAAGCGGTCATCTTGTGTTGGTTTTTTCTGTCTGCTAAATAAATGCTCAATTTCCCACAATTTCCCACAATCTCCCCTTTTTAACCACTTGTTTTCCACATTGCTCCACAAATGGGGTGTTTGGCCAGAAAATTCGTCGGAAAGGCACTCATTCGACCCTTCAAAAGTATTCAAAAAATGTTGAAATACAAGGGTTTTGCTGGTTGTGGGAGAAAGTGGAGGGATTTTTTATGTTTTTTGAGGTTTTTGGTGTTGGGTGGGGCATTGTATCTTTGGTAGGTGCAAATCGGGGTTATGTATCGGCATTTTGTGGTTTGGATTGTGGGGTTATCCACAATTGGGGTGATGGCGCAGGACCTGAATTCTGCGTTGTTGAAGCCAAAGATGTGGGGTGTGGGGGTAAATGCTCGACATTTCGGCTACGATTTGGGTGTGCTGTTGCAGCGGCCCAATGCACGTTTGGGGGATCATCGGAAGGGGTTGTTTGCGTCCAATCTTTTGCCGTTTCGCACTGCGGGGTTTTGGTTGGGTCCGATGAAGGATCCTCGGGAAGTGAAGGTTGTGAACGAGCGATTGCCAGGCAGTAAGCCTTTTGTGATTGAGAAAGTCACCCACAATTTGATGTTTAAATATCAGGTGGGGCGGAGTTTTTCGGTGAGTGAACGCACGTCACGGTCGGAGTTGGGTTTGCGCATCAATGCCTCGTTGCAGCTGCCGTTGAATTATTCGTGGCCTATATATGTATGGTTGTATCAGCCCGCGACATTTACAGATGGTTATGTATCGGTTGAGTACGATCCGGCCATCCACGATGTGGGTTTGGTGGGAGGGAATGTGGGGTATTTCAAAGGGTTTTCGCAGGGTCGCGTAACGCCAGGTGTTGGTGGTAGTGTGAGTATGCAGGCCGAGTGGGGCAGTTATAAAAATGTTTCCAATTCGCTGTCTTTGGGAGTGGGTGTAGATCGATTTGTGAAAGATTTGCCTTTTTGGCATCGCACAGAAATGAATCGAAACTTCTTCCCAACTGTATTTGTTACCTTTGCAGTAGGATTTTTGTAATTTTAAAAACGCATCGTTGTGATTGAGCTACCGATAGTATCGAAAGAAAAAAGAACGCCAAAACCATCATGGTTGAAGATTGATTTGCCTACGGGGGAGAATTATACCCGGGTGAAACGCATCGTGAAGGAACATAAACTGCATACCATTTGTGAAGATGGTAGATGTCCGAACATGGGCGAATGTTGGGGCGAAGGCACGGCCACTTTCATGATTTTGGGGAACATTTGTACCCGCAGTTGCAGCTTTTGCGCGGTGGCTACTGGACGTCCAAACGAGTACGACATGGATGAGCCGGTGCGTGTGGCGGAAGCGGTTCAGTTGATGGGAGTGAAACATTGTGTGATTACTTCGGTGAATCGGGATGAGTTGAAAGACAAGGGAGCTACGGTTTGGGCGGAGACGGTGAAGGCTGTGAAGGCGCTCAATCCTGAAACCACCATCGAAACGTTGATTCCTGATTTTAAGGCGCAGTGGGACCTATTATATATGGTGCTGGATGCGGGGGCGGAAGTGACATCGCACAACATGGAAACGGTGGAGCGTTTGTATCGAATGGTGAGGCCGCAAGCCAAGTATATGCGCAGTTTGGAGCAGATCAAGCGCACCCATGAGTATGGTAGACGTACCAAGTCTGGCGCGATGTTGGGGTTGGGAGAAACAGACGATGAAGTCAAGAAATTGATGGAAGATTTGCGTGAGCACGGGTGCGATGTTTTGACCTTGGGGCAGTATTTGCAGCCCACCAAAATGCACTTAGATGTGAAAGAGTATGTGCATCCAGATAAGTTCAAACACTGGGAAGAATTGGGATTGAGCATGGGCTTTCGATTCGTTGAAAGCGGTCCGATGGTGCGCAGTTCTTACCACGCTGAGAAGCACGTGCTATAAGTAATGTGGTATTTTTGGGAGAAATCTCCACAAAAAGGCCATTTTCTTTTATGTATTTCACCCATATAAATTGGAAAAGTAAGTCTACATGGCTTAATTTGTAAAATACCTTATTAAGATAATTTTATCACATGAGAATAAAACCAATAATCACGCTAACGGCTTCTGCTACCTTGGTTGCGGGAATGTCGTTGTTTGTGGCGATGTTGCCTTCAGGGATGCCGGCTTCGTTGAAAATGTCAAACGACAAAAGCGAAGAACGTTCAATAGAAGGTGCGATTCGTTCCATGTACAGCATGCGTTTGAATGAGGCCACCGGTACCATCGAACCAGAATGGTTTGAAGCTGCGATGTCTCAAGCCGATGCGATGCAATTAACCCGTCGTGCCAACAAACCCATTAAGTGGGAGAGCATGGGTCCGGACAATGTGGGCGGTAGATTGCGCGCGTTTTTGATTCACAAGGATTCAGGAAATATTTGGTTTGCAGGTGGTGTGAGTGGTGGATTGTTTCGCTCGTTCACAAAAGGACAGAGTTGGAATCCTATCAACGACAAGCAAGAGAATTTGAGTGTAACTTGTATCGCACAGAACGCGGTAACGGGCACCATATTTTACGGAACGGGTGAGGGTGGATTTGTGAATTTGTCGGGAACTAGAAACGGGTCTCCTGCCTTTTTAGGCGGTGGATTGTTCAAGAGCACAGACGCTCGTGGGGTTTCTTTTACCAAAATGACGAACACTACGGCTGCGAGTTTCATGCAGTGCAATAGCATGGTGGCGCATCCAACAGAAGACAAGATTTACGTATCTACAGAAGATGGTATTTACGAATTTACCAGCAATGGTACTGCGCAAAAGAGAATTTCTGTGGGCTCAATCAAGGAGCTGAAAATGGATAAGAACGGTGTTTTGTGGGCCACTACAAGCTCTGGCGCTGCCTTGAAAATGGATGCTGCCGGTGCGATGAAAGTGGTGAATGGAACTGCCAATACAGGTGGAAGAACTTCTTTGGCGATTTCGCCACAAGACCCCAACTATGTGTATTTGTTGGGAGCTGCCGGAAACGGTTCTTTCGGTGGATTGCACAGAACCACAGATGGCGGTGCAACATGGACAAAATTGATGAGCTATAGCTCAGTAACAGATATTTTCGGATCAAACCGCCAGGGTTGGTACGATAACGTAGTGAGTGTAGACCCAACCAACAAAGACCGTATTTTCATGGGTGGTGTTGATTTGGCTACATGGGATGTTGTAAATGGATATCGTGAAACGGCGGGTACCTTTGGTGCACCTTGGAATACCAATTATGTGCATGCCGATAAGCACATGATCGCTTGGGATATGTCTACCACACCCCCAACCATCATCGTAGGTTCTGATGGTGGATTGCACAGAAGTGCGGACGGTAGGACATGGACGCCCATCAACCGTGGGTTCACCACTTTGCAGTTGTACAACGTTGCAGCGAACGAATTGGGACATATCACTGGTGGTGCGCAAGACAATGGTACACAATTGATGAATTTCTCTGGTAACTCTTTTGGTGGTCAGCCATCTAAAACTGCCATTGACATTTACGGTGGTGATGGTTTCGACGTTGAATTCTCTCGTTTCAGCCCCAAAACAGTATTTGTATCTATCTATTATGGTGTTGTGGCTCGTTCTGGTAACAGCGGACAATCATCCTCTACTTTTTGGGATGACCGTCAGCCAGGTACTGCACAATCTGATTTCAACACAACGTTCTGCTTATGGGAATCTGGACCAAAGACATCACGTTTGTTCTTGGCCAAGAATTCTGAAGTTTGGATGGCTAAGAACCCTACGGATTTTGCTGAAAATGTGAGCTGGTTTTTGGTGTCGAAAGGTTTGGGCAATGACCGTATCATTGAGATGGATTACACAGCGGACGGAGACCATTTGTTCTTGTGTAAATCTGGTCGTGTAACCCGTATCGACAGCATTAATTCTGCTGATTTCAGCTTGGCTGCAAACCCAACTGTGTTGGATGTGCCAAAGCCGATCGTTCAAACCAACATCACGCCTTCAGGCTTGAGTGGTAGAACAGTTACATCTGTGAATGTGGATCAGATGGACGCTGAACACGTGGTGATCACTTTGGGTGGATACGGAAACAGTTCATATGTATATGAGACTTTCAATGCGTTGGCGGCTGTGCCTACTTGGAAAAACATCACTGGCAATTTGCCTTCGATGCCAGTTTACGATGCTTTGGTAGACGTTGACGATAACAAGAGAATTATTTTGGGAACAGATTTGGGTGTTTGGTACACCGAAGATGGCGGTGCAAATTGGATAGAGGGTAACGATGGTATGGCGCGTGTGCCTGTGTTCGAAATTCGTGGTTACGAGTGGAGACCATGGGAAGGTATGACCATGTACTTGGGTACTCACGGTCGTGGATTCTTCCGCAGCAGAACTTTGTTGACATCAACCAAAAACTTAAAAGACAATACTGCGATTCAAGTGTCTGTATATCCTAACCCCACCACCGATAAGGCCACTGTAAGTGTTCAATCAAAGGTGAAAGAGAATGCGGTTTTGCGTGTGGTGAATTTGCAGGGCAAGGTAGTGATGGAGCAATCGGTAAGTGTGGTTGTTGGCTCCAATGAATTCAGCATCAATCTGGGCAACTTGCCAAAGGGTTATTACTTCGCTTCTGTGAAGGGTAACACTACGCAAGGAACAGTGAAAGTGTGTGTGCAATAAGGATTGAGTTTCAAAATTCCTAACAGTGTAAAGGGGCCGCGATAGCGGCCCCTTTTTTATTGCTCAGAAAATACAGCCAAGGCTGTGCGTTTATTGTGTGGAGGGATTATCAAAGTTGGCCTTGGAACACAAACGTGGCGGGGCCAATCAATACGATGTGGTTGTAATTGTTTTGATCGCGTTGCAGGGATACTTGAAGGGTGCCGCCGGGGGTGTTGACCTCTATGAGGTGGTTTTGAACCTGGTTGGTGTTTGCTTCGGTATGGGGTTGGCCGGATTCAAAGGGGTTGAGCTGCATACCGCTTCTTTGCACAAATGAAATGGCCGCGGCGCAAACGCCAGTGCCACAGCTGAGGGTCTCGTCTTCAACCCCTCGTTCATAGGTTCGCATTGAAATCGTGTTTTCATCGAGAATGTTTACTGCATTCACATTGATGCCCAGGTTCGTATAAGGCTCGTTGTAGCGAATGTTTTTCGCCCAATCCACCAATGCCAGTTGTTGGATGTTGTTGTCTTGAAAACTCACGTAATGGGGTGAGCCTGTGTTTAATTCCCAGTCGTTCGTGTTGATTTGTTGCACCCGGGATACGGGGTTCATGTTTAGGGCGATGCCCTTGCCATCGTTTGTTTTTCTTGCCTCATGAGTTCCGTCTGGGGCCCAAAATTGCAGACTGTCATCGCCCAGACCCAGTGAGAATGCCCATGCTGCAATGCACCTGCCGCCGTTGCCACACATGCTGCTCAAGCCACCATCGCTGTTGAAATACACCATTTCAAAGTGGAACCCTTCTTTGTTTTGCAACAACATGAGACCATCCGCGCCGATGCCCAACCTGCGGTGACAGATATGCGCCACCAAATCCTTTTCTGTGGCAAATTGGAGGGGAACCTGCATCGCCAAGTAATCCTGCCATGCGCCAGTTCGGTTGTCGATGAGCACAAAATCATTCCCTGTGCCCTGGTATTTTACAAATGGTATTGTCATCGGTTGCGAAGAGTTTTTAGCATGTTTGCATTGGTCACTGGCGTGAGTTTTTGCCTCACACCTTCAGGCGCATTCATGGGGAAGAAATAGTATTGGTTGCCCAACTGTAAATACAACTGTTGGTTGATTTCGAATAGCAAAATGTCCATACTGCCCGCGTTCCACAAGGTTACAGACGTTTGGTTGTTGTTGCTGCCACCAATGGTTAGCTGGGGCGATTCTGCG
>CANHGC010000048.1 GCA_947460045.1 Bacteroidota bacterium
ATGTCTTCAGCCACCAAATTTTCATATCCCTTATAAACTGTTTTTGCACGATCCACATCGCCATCGAACCGCACAACGCTAAATTCCGTTTCCACAGCGCCAGGGTGAATCCCAGTAACCTTCAATCCATGCACCGCCAATTCCAAGCGCATGCTTTTGGTAATCGCATCCACCGCAAATTTTGTCCCACAGTATACATTCCCGTTATCGTAAACTTCCTTCCCGGCAATCGATCCGATGTTGATGATATGTCCCGAACCCCGCGCAATCATGTCGGGCGTAACTGTTCTACTCACATACAAAAGGCCTTTGATATTGGTATCGATCATTTGATCCCAATGGTCGGTATCGCCGTCGTAAAATTTGGAGAGTCCTTTTGCCAAACCTGCGTTGTTGACCAATACATCAATGGCTTTCCAATCTTCAGGCAAAGCATCGTAAAACGACCGCACATCCATTTTATTGCGGACATCCAATTCGGCCAAATGCACCCTACAATCTGAATTTTCAGGATTTTGACTCAAATCTTCCTGCAATTCTTTCAATCGATCCATCCTTCTGGCAACTGCGATAATATCATATCCCAATGTGGCCAATTCCTTAGCCGTAGCGTATCCAATGCCGCTGCTGGCACCCGTAATCAAAGCAATTTTTCTACTCATGATGGTGAATTCGTATTGTTTTGTCCCACAATGATCAAATTTGGCGTAAACAACACCTTCCTTGTGCTTCTGGCCGTAGCAAACAATTGCAATTTCCAAAATAGTTCCAACCAATCATAGGCAATCCGGCGGACAATCTCTTTTAACACGCCCTGAACACGCATGGTACTTGGAAGTACGTTTACAGAATGAAAACCGCAAGACAGCATCACCTGCTCGGCAGAACTGGCATTCAAATAATTCTCATGGGTAAAATCGCCCAGAGCGAACGCGCTGGCCACCGGTGCATCCATGTTGGGCGTACGAAAAATGGCCATGCCTCCGGGATTTAGTTTCGATTGGATCAATTGCAACAATTCAACCAATTCATCCTTGGTGAAATGCTCAATGATATCCATTCCCGTGATCACATCAAATCCCTCCTGGGCATCTCGCAAAAATTGCATCGCATCGCCCAAAAGTACTTCAGCAACCCCCATCCCATGGGCCATATCCACCTGTTCTTGACTCAAATCCATCCCCGAAATCTGGGTATACCCAGCCTGTTTCAAGGCCATCAACAAACTACCGCTACCACAACCCAAATCGAAGATGCGCGCACTTTTCGACATCCCCGACAACTTCGGCAAAATCTCGCTCTCAAACTGTTTTTTCTCACGTTCAAACAGCGATTTGGCATCGGTCAGTGACGCCCTACCACTTTGATTGGTGTGATAGTTATTGTAAAGAATGTCTCTGTATTTCGTGCTCATACATCGTTATTTTTCACCGTTGACTTCAACGGAATATCCACCGCAGCCATGATGCTCACGCAGGTAGCAACCAATTTCTCATCGCCATTGGGAAACACATCAAAAACCTGTCCTTCGCAAAAAATCAAATTCTGTCCGGCCTTCACAACCTTTCCAGTAGACCTGATTTTTGGGGCGGTGGAAGGATTTATATACGACACTTTGAGATCAACAGTTACCACGTTTTTAGATGTTTCTGTACCGTTATAAGCGGCGGTATAGGCGGCAATCCCAGTGGTTACATCGCACAAGGTGGCGGTAACACCTCCATGGGTAAACCCGGTGTGCTGCATGTGGTGCTCCAACAAATTCAACTCCATCTCAGCCACGTGCTTATCGATGTGTGTGAGCTTCAATCCAATGAATTGAATGAATTGATTTTCCCGCAATCGGGTGTCCATGTATGCCTTTAACTCTTGATTCATGCTATATATTATGGGTTCCTAATAAAAATGCAAAATTACTTGATTGGGTTGTAGGTTGACGCTTGTAAAAACGCATTGGACTTATTTACCTGCCAAATTTGATCCAACCCCGCCTTGTTTTTTTCGGCGTATGACTGGGCGATGCGCAAGCCAATGAAATTGCCAATCAACGGTGGACAGTCTTCGGGAACGCCCCCGCCGAAGGTTTTGTTGCCAAAGGCGAAATACCTTTTGTAATCATTGAACTTGGTGCTAAACAGTATTTGTTTGTCGAGGTAATGCTTCCAAATCTGACCTTCTTCACGCATCATCCACTCCCATTCGGCCTTTTCATAACCCAACAACTCCCAAGGATTTCTTTTGGGGAACAGTTGCAGCACGCTGTACCACAATTTGCCTTGAAACACCATTTCATCTAGCATGGAAGTTCTGTTGTGGGTGGCTTCGAAATGCATTTTCAAATAATTCCAAATCAGCTGCGATGCAATTTGATCACTGCCATTGTAACGATTGAAAAACGGGGGCATTTCCAACATCGCATAGGCCGGAAAGGTATCGTTCAGAAACATTTCCTGGCTGTAGGCCAAGATCACCTCTTGCTTTTTTGTGCGATCATTGATCACTGTATCTACAAACGTGTTGTAATTACTAAACTGCGACAAATAACTATAAATCTGTGCATTGGGTGTACTTGGAATTGCCGTTTGCAAATTGCCCCAGGCCTGTTCCAAATCGGTTTTCCACTGTGTAGTCTTGGCATAATGGGCTTTCACCACGCCAAACACCGGCTGGTTCTGCATCAGCCAATATTGTAAGTATTGTGCCCGGGCTGTATCGGAAATGGGACCAAACCGACCAAAATCCATCACCTCGTACATCCACAGAGAAAAAAATCTGCCGTGCTTTTTGCGCATTTCATCGATGTCTTTGGCCGTGCATCCCCGCTGCCTGATTGAATCCAAGGTGGAAACAAAATCGTTGTAGCCCATTGAAACTGGGGCCGATTGCTTTTGTTGTGTACAAGAAAATAGAATCACCAACAAAAGGGGATAAATGAAGTTGAACAGTATGGAACGATTGTTGTTTTTTTGCATAAAACGTATGAAACTACAAAGAAACACTTCTTTTGGCATTGCTGCTATCTTGCTTTTTGCGGGAATCACAAATTTGAAGGCTCAAACTGCGCCTTCTGTGAAAATGGGCGTGAGAGTAAGCCCCAATTTTTCTTGGATGAACATCCAGGAAGGCCCGATGAGCAACGACGGTTTGGGATTGGGATTTTCCTATGGCGTAACTGCGGATTTTGCCATGTTCAAAAGCACCAACTATTGGATGGGCACCGAACTTTCAGTTTCCACCATACCTGTAAATGTGAAAAGCAACTCCGAATTGCGCAACAAAGTGACCGTTGCATTGCCTACTGGCGGCACACGTGATTCCATTTACAAATACCCCAATGGCAAAGTGGATTTCAAATACAACATTCAATACTTGCAGATTCCATTGACCGTTAAAATGAAAACGGATGAAATTGGCAACATGAAATACTACTTCCAGTTTGGCGTGGCACCCTCTTTTGCCATGAAAAAGAAGTTGAGCACCACCACCTTGGATTCAGACCCGATCTACCCCACCAACAAGGGCATTTCATTTCATGATCCAAACAAAACCGACGATGACGTATATCAGTTCAGCGGCACGCAAATCGTAGGTAGCCCATCAGGCGAAACAGAATACGATTTTTCTGACAACATCAATACCGTTCGTTTCCCAGTTGTGATTGGTGCGGGCATCGAATACAAATTAACCGGATCAACCATGTTCCATGCCGGATTGCGTTTCGATAACAGCATTTCTGACTTCTTTAAAGACACCCGTGTTTCTGGTCGTTCCAACATGATCGGATTGTCAGCTGGTATCCTTTTCTAATCCAGCATGTCGGGGTTGAAAATCGCACTGGCCCAACTCAATTTTACCATTGGCGATTTTGAGTCGAACACAGCCAAAATGGCCGATGTTTTGTTTCAAGCGAAGCAAGACAAAGTTGATTTGGTGGTATTTTCTGAACTGAGCGTTTGTGGCTACATGCCAGACGATCTGTTGGATTACCCTTCATTCATTGAGAAATGCGAGCACGCCTTGGAGGCCATCGCCAGGGCTTGTGACGGCATCGCAGCAATTGTGGGTGGCGTAATTCGCAACCCGGGGAAAGGTCGCTTACTGCAAAATGCCGCATGCTTCATGTACAATGGCAAAATCCAACACACCGTCGCCAAAACCCTACTCCCCACTTACGACGTTTTCAACGAACACCGATATTTCCAGCCCGAAACCACCTCACAAATCATTGAATACAAAGGCGTAAACATTGGCATCGCCATTTGTGAAGATCTGTGGGATGTTTATAACGATTTTGAGTACCCCGTGAGTCCTGGGCAAGCACTCAAAGAATTGGGAGCCCAACTCATCATCAATCCTTCGGCATCGCCCTTTCACATCGGCAAGCAATCGCTGAGAAATCGGGTTTTTGGCGGACAGGCAGCGAGATTTGATTTACCCGTTTTGTATGTCAACCAAGTGGGTGTTCACACAGAATTGTTGTTCGATGGCTCAAGCAGGGCGGTGAATGGCAATGGCGAAGTGGTAATACAAGCACCCAGTTTTGAGGAAACCGTGGTGTATGCCGATTTTGTGGATGGCAAATTCTCTATTGGTAAATCTGTACCGTTGGATACCGATGATACCGCGCAATTGTACAAAGCGTTGGTTTTTGGCATCAAAGATTACTTTTCGAAGATGGGCTTCACCCACGCCATTTTGGGCTCATCGGGTGGCATAGACAGTGCCGTGGTGCAAGCCTTGGCCAGTGCTGCATTGGGCGGAGATTGTGTGCATCCTGTTTTGATGCCATCGATGTTCAGCAGCGATCACAGTGTTTCCGATGCAGAAAAATTGAGCGCAAATTTGGGCAACGAAGCCATCACCATCCCCATCAAATCATTGTACGATGGATACATGGAAGCTTTGTCTCCGGTATTTCAGGGCAAACCTTTCAATTTGGCAGAAGAAAATTTGCAAGCGCGTTCTCGGGCCGTATTGCTCATGGCCATCAGCAACAAATTGGGCTATATTTTATTGAATACAAGCAACAAAAGCGAGTTGAGCGTTGGTTACAGCACCCTTTATGGCGATTTATGCGGTGCGATCAGCGTAATTGGCGATGTGTACAAAAACCAAGTGTATGCTTTGGCGCGATATATCAACCGCAGCCAGGAAATCATCCCTGTGAACATCATCGAAAAGGCCCCATCTGCCGAGTTGAGACCTGGACAAAAGGATGCAGATTCTTTGCCCGATTACGATGTTTTGGATGAATTGCTCAAGCACTACATCGAAGAGAAAAAAGGCATAGAAGAACTCATTACCATGGGTTACGATCAAACGGTGGTGAACAAAGTGGTTGCCTTGGTAAATGCCAGCGAATACAAGCGATATCAAGCACCGCCCATCTTGAGAGTGAGTAACAAAGCCTTTGGCAAAGGCCGATTGATGCCCTTGGTAGCGAAGTACCCCAACCGATGACCGCGGCCGATAGCACAAGATACAAATATCCCAAATCGTTCTGGGTGATGTGTTTGGGGGCGATGAGCTTTTTCTTCTCTTTCAATTTAATCCTACCAGAATTGTCAACCGAATTGCGTGCCCGTGGTGGCGCCGATTACGTGGGTTGGATCATCCCAGCATTTTCTATCAGTGCCTTGATTGCCCGACCTTTCAGCGGCTGGATTACCGACAATTTGGGTCGGAAGTGGGCCATGATTGGCGGGTGTTTGTTTTGCATCGTGGCCGGCTGTTTCTACCCTTGGGTGAGCACCGTTACTGGTTTTTTGGTTGTTCGGGCGATACACGGATTCTCCACCGGGTTTACGCCCACCGGATTCACCGCTTTTACGGCCGATATCGTACAAGAATCGCATCGCGGCAGGGCCATGGGATGGCAGGGGATGTTCAACAACCTCGGCACAACCATTGGATACGCCTTGGGAGCACTGATCGCCTTGCATTGGGGCATCGATTGGATGTATTACATCAGCGCCGCATTGGCCGCCACCGCTTGGATGCTGTTCATGAGCTTGCCCGAAACCCGAAAACCCGCCCAAAAAAAAGAATTCCAATTCAGATTGAGCAATTTGTTCTTTTGGCCCGCCTGGAAACCCAGCGCCATCATGCTACTGGTTTGCGTATCCTTGGGCTCCATCCTCACGGTGATGTCGGACTTCACACTGGCATTGGGCTACACCAACAAAGGCCTGTTCTTGAGCATTTATATTGGTATATCGCTCTTGTTTCGATTGGTGAGTGGGCGAATCAGTGATTTGGTAGGCAGGGCTTGGAGTACGGCCATCGGTACATTTGCGCAAGTGCTTTCCATGGCGATTTTGATTTACCTGGCCATCGCTTTAGACCACAAAAACACAATGAATTGTTTGGATTGCAAAATTCCCGGATTGCTGTGGTTTGGCGCGGCGGCTGTTTTTTACGGCATCGGACAAGGCTTCAATGCCCCCAGTTTATTTGCTTGGGCCAGCGACACGGCTGATGCACAACACCGTGGAAGGGCCATGGCGATGCTTTTCATGAGCTTGGAAATGGGCATCATCATTGGCGGACTCACCGCAAACCATTTCATAGAAGGATTGGGCTGGAATTACATCGGCATTTTTGCGGTAAGTGGATCTGCCTTTTTACTCGGACTGATACTGAGTTTGGTATGGATTCAAAAAAGAAAAGGTCCAGCGTAAGCCGAACCTTCTCTCCTATAACTAACCTATGAACTACTACTTCAAATCAAACTTCTTCAATACAAACAATGTGCGCTTGCGCCAAACTGGGTGCGAATTGTATTTCTTGTACAAGTACTGAACCATTTCTTGATTGTTTTTGGGCGCTCTGTGATGCTTGCGCTTGAACGCACGCTCCATTCCATCCAAATACATACCAAAATCTACCATACAATCGTACCAACTGGCAAATCTCGCGTAGTTGGATTTTGTGCGGCCCAACGACATTGTTTTGCGTGCTCTGGGCTGACGCATACCGGTTAAGTTGAAATCCCTACGAGCATAAATGCTGTTATCGCCATCATTTCCACTTTCAACAATTTTTACTGCAATAAACAATTTGGCCCATTTGCCAATCGCCTTCTTCCCCACTGTGTACATGTCTTGTACGCGAGGAATTACCTTCAACGACAATGACAATGAATCGAAATACAATGAATCTTTAACTACAACAACGGATGTATCTGATGCCTTAACAGTTGAAACTGGTAATGCTACCTCCGTACCAAAAGCCGATTTACCGACAGCTGCTGCGGTCAAAAAAAGTAGCACCAGGGTTGGAATCGCTAATTTATTTTTGAACATACTCCCTAGTATGCAAACAGTGTGCCAAAGTACTAACTAATTACAAAGCAATGACTTAACCTCAAATCCTACTCACCGAATTTCCCAATTTGAGGGCAATTTCCCTTTTTAATTGGTTCAAATTCTTCAAATATTCCATCATTACCATCATGTCTTCATCGGCAACACTCGCATTTTCTTTGATCAATTCCAGGTGTTCTTCGATTCTCGCATCCAACTTTTTACGTCGCAAATGCAAAAAAACATTCACCACTTGCTCTCTGTAACTCAGCGATTCGTCTTTTACATCGATATAATTATCGGCATAGGCCGGACTCAAAGGATAGCCCTCTGCCATTACACCAGCCGCCCAAGCCGCAATTTCTGGATCTGTGTGATGCACAAAGAACTTTTGACCAGGCCAACCCGTTTGTGATAGGACCTCTTGTTCCAATTTCATACAAAGGGCATGTTCAAATTCAATCAATTCATCTTGCTTGAGTTCTTCCCACACAAAATCAAACACCGATTTTTCCTCTACAAACACTTGTTCGGCATACAACAACAAAATACGGAACACCGCCAATTCCTGCTCCTTGTGATCGAGCAAATTCACCCGCAGAGCACCGCTCCCACCTTCAATAAAACCAAAAGACGCACCGGCTCCTTCGATGGCTGATTTTACCTCTTTCTCAAACTCCTGATTCTCTTTGGCCTGTTGTTGCTTCACCAATTTGGCAAGCTCTTGAACCAGCACCGCTTCTTCCATCTCACAAATCCCTGCCAATTGCTGAGCCAAAGCCGCGCGTTTGAGGGGATCGTTGATCAACGACAAACTCTTCAGAATGTCGCGCACCGCATCCGACTTCCGCAATGGGTCATTCTTGGTTTCATCGATGAGCAATTTGGCCTTGAAGAAGATGAAGGTTTCTTCGTTTTCATTGATGTATTGCTGAAACCTGTCGCCACCCAGTTCTTTGCAGTAAGAGTCTGGATCCTGTCCTTCTGGCAAAGGCACCACCCGCACGTTCAACCCTTCTTGCAGCAGCAAATCAATACCTCGAATCGAAGCTTTGATACCCGCCATATCGCCATCGTATACAACTGTTACGTTACTGGTAAATCGTTTGAGTAGTTTAATCTGTCCGGGCGTTAGGGCCGTTCCCGAACTCGCCACCGCGTTTTCAATGCCCGATTGGTGTAGGGTAATCACATCGGTATATCCCTCTGTCATGTACACCTTGTCCAACTTTTTCACGGCGTTGTTCGCCTGGAACATCCCAAAGAGTACATCGCTTTTTTTGTACAGCTCCGTTTCGGGGGAATTCACGTATTTGGGCGATGGATCCGTGGAGCTCATCTTGCGTCCAGCAAAACCAATCACTTTTCCGGTCACGGCGAAGATGCTGAACATCACCCGGTATCGAAACAAATCGTAGTGCGTGCCGTTATCGCGAACTTTCAACAACCCCGCCTTCACCATCAC
>CANHGC010000049.1 GCA_947460045.1 Bacteroidota bacterium
GCTCGCCCCAATAACGTTGGCGGCCAAAACCTGCTTCGCGGAGTTTATAGTTTACTTTGGGCTGTCCCCAGCCGGCTTTTTCTATTTTGGCAATGGCGGCTTGTATTGCTTCTTTTACAGACAAACCATCGAGGAATCCTGAGTTGAAGCAGATGCCGTCTTTTGCGCTGAAAGATTCTTTGAGGGGCAATTCCAGCTCGGCATTTGCGGGTTTGATGACTGGAATGATGGGTAGATTGAAAGTGGCAGCAAACGCAAAATCTCTATCGTCGTGTGCGGGAACGGCCATGATTACGCCGGTGCCATAATTGGCTAACACGTAATCGCTCACCCAAATCGGAATGGGTTCTCCTGTGAAGGGGTTGATGGCTTCAAGTCCTGTAAAAACACCGGTTTTTGTGGTGTCTGCCATGCGATCAATTTCACTGCGATTTTTTGCTTTATTGGCATATTCTTGTACGGATGGCCATTGCGCATCGCTGCAATATTCTTTTAAGTTTTCAAGTTCAGGTGCTACCACCATGAAGGTTGCACCGAATATGGTATCGGGTCTGGTGGTGAATACTTTCAATGTTTTTAGTGTGCCGCGCACCACGAAATCGATTTCAGCGCCTTGACTTCTGCCGATCCAGTTTTTTTGAATTTCTTTGATGGCATCGCTCCATTGAATGCGTTCTAGTCCTTCTATGAGTCTGTCTGCATAGGCGGTAATCCGCAAGCTCCATTGCTTCATTTTTTTGCGAATCACCGGGTAGCCACCGCGTTCGCTGAGGCCATTGATCACTTCTTCGTTGGCTAGCACAGTGCCCATGGCTTCGCACCAGTTTACGGTGGTTTCGTCTACGAAGGCCAATCGGAATTGGTTTAGGATTTGGTGTTTTTGTAGGGGCGAGAAACCTTCCCATTGTTCGGCATTGAAGGGCTCGATTTTTCCGCCATGTGCCGATAGGTTTTGGGATCCAACACTGGCAAATTCGTGAATGAGCGTGTTGATGTGTTCTGCCTTTTGGGTGGTTTTGTTGTAGTAGTGTTCAAAAAACAGGGTAAATATCCATTGGGTAAACTTGTAATAATTGGGGTCACAGGTTTTTACTTGGCGATTCCAATCGTATGAAAATCCCATGATGTTGAGTTGTTCACGGAATCGTTTGATGTTTTGTTCGGTTGTGACGGCGGGGTGCTGGCCGGTTTGTATGGCATATTGTTCAGCGGGCAATCCAAATGCATCGTAGCCCATGGGGTGAAGCACATTGAATCCTTTGAGGCGCTTGTAACGAGAAACGATATCGCTGGCGATGTATCCCAGTGGATGTCCAACATGCAAACCACTGCCGGAGGGATATGGAAACATGTCGAGCACATAATATTTGGGCTTATTGGCGTTGATGGAAACGGAGTATAAATTGGCTTTTTCCCAAGCGGCTTGCCATTTTTTTTCGATGTCTGAGAAGGAATATTGTGCTGACATAAAGGTTGCGGGTGCGAAAATACAATAGATGGGGGTTTTTTAACGACCTTTGCGGTTCATGGCCGATAGCAATTTTATTGATTACGTGAAGATTTGCTGCCGAAGTGGTAGTGGCGGACCTGGTAGCAGGCATTATAATCGTACAAAAATGAACCCTCGAGGGGGTCCAGATGGAGGAGATGGCGGAAAGGGTGGAGATATCATTTTGCGGGGTAATACTCAGTTGTGGACGTTGATTCACTTGAAATATCGGAAGCACGTGATGGCTACTGACGGCGTTGCTGGCAGCGAGAATCGCAGTTCTGGTGCTTATGGCGAATCGGTGATATTGGAAGTGCCATTGGGTACTGTGGCCAAAGACGCTGAAACTGGGGAGGTATTGTTTGAGATTACGGAAGAGGGGGAGAAAAAGGTATTGGTTCCTGGCGGTAGGGGTGGTTTGGGCAACTGGCATTTTGCCAACAGTGTAAACCAAGCGCCACAATATGCCCAACCGGGCGAACCTGGTATTGAGCAATGGATTGTATTGGAGTTGAAGGTTTTGGCTGATGTGGGATTGGTGGGCTTTCCGAATGCGGGTAAAAGTACTTTGTTGAGTGTGATTTCGGCGGCGAAACCTGAAATTGCGGATTATGCCTTTACCACATTGGTACCCAATTTGGGTGTGGTGAATTACAGGGATTATCGCAGTTTTATCGTTGCAGACATTCCTGGAATCATTGAGGGAGCGAGTGAAGGACGTGGATTGGGTCATCGGTTTTTGAGGCACATTGAACGAAATGCCGCTTTGTTGTTTTTAATACCTGCCGACAGTCCTGACCACAAACAGGAATATCTCACCTTGTTGAGTGAGTTGGAGAAATTCAATCCGGAACTTCTTGTAAAAGAGCGAATTATAGCCGTGAGTAAGGCCGATATGTTGGATGAGGAATTGAAAAATGAAATCCGGAGTTTGATGAAGGGTGTAGACGTTCTGTTTTTTAGTTCGGTTACTGAGCAGGGTGTTGGTGAATTGGTGGATGTGCTTTGGAAAACAGTGTCTGCGGATGTTTGAAAATTTTGAAGGGTAGTTTGTATTTTTGAAGATTATAGCATTGATATATTTACGATTTATGAAAAAAATAGTTGGATTGTTTTTTGGGGTTTGTGTTACCATGGGTGCTGTAACAGGCCAAAACGAAAAGCGAAATTCAGAGGGTGATGCGAATTTGTCTGTTCAAGTTCCCAAGCCATTTGCATTTAGTATCAACCAAGAGAAGGTATATGCAGATGAGTTTGAACGTCAGTACCTCAAAAACATCAATTTGAAAGAGGATGCAGTAACGGCCAAAGACATTCGGAATTATTTGGATCTCTACATCAAGTTCAAGTTGAAGGTTCAAGATGCCAAAGACGCTGGATTGGATACGGTTACAGCTTATGTGCAGGAATTGCAAATGTATCGCGATCAATTGGCAAGGAATTATTTGTATGATCGTTCGGTAACGGATGCACTAGTAAAAGAAGCCTACGATCGTATGCAGTCGGAAGTAAAAGTGTCGCACATTTTGATATTGTGTTCACCGGATGCTGCGGATGCAGATCAGAAGAAGGCTTTGGAAAAAATTGAAAACATTCACAGGATGTTGATGAGAAACCCAACGGCGCAAAATTTTGGTGATTTGGCCAGAACGGAATCTGAAGATGTGGGTACCAAAAGCGCGGGTGGCGATTTGGGTTGGATGACCGCTTTGCAGGTTGTGTATGAATTTGAAAATCAGGCTTACAACACTGCGGTGGGAGGCATTTCTCCTGTTTTCAAAACAGAGTTTGGGTATCACATTTTGATGGTGAACGACAAGCGTTCGAACTTGGGTGATATCAAAGTGAATCATATTTTGGTGAGGGTGATGAACAAAGACGAAAGTTCAGATGGTGAGGCCCGCAAAAAGATTGATGAAATTGCTGCGAACATCAACAGTGGCAAAGAGACGTTTGAGAACATGGCCAGAACTTACAGCGAAGATTACAACAGCCGCTATAATGGTGGTGCGATGGATTACATCAACGTTACGCAATTTGTGGGCGATGTTGACCGTCAAAGGTGGGCAGATCAAGCTTTTGCCTTAAAGAAAGACGGCGACATCACGGTGCCATTTAGAACCAATTATGGATGGCATTTGTTGCAAAGGGTTAATTTGAGGCCTTTACGTTCTTTTGATGACAAGGAAATGCGTTCTGTGTTGAAAATGGATGTGCAGAAAAATCAGCGTTCGCAAATTTCTGTGGATTCTTTGGTGGTGAAGATCAAAAAGGAAAATGGTTTTGTGTTGAATCCCATTGCTGTGGATGCGGTGGTTCAATATTTGGACAGCAATTTCATGAAGGGAAAGTTCGACGAAGCGGCGATGCCCGAGTTTCATAAGGTTACGAAGAAAGATGGTAAAAAGACGGTGAATACGGAGTTCAATTTGCGCAAGATGGAGGTCTTCCATTTGGGCGATGATTCTTATTCTGTTTCAGATTTGTTTACGAATTTCACTTACAATACCAAGCCAATGGTGGGAAGCAAGCGTGATGGTGCGATGAAATTGATGAATGCATGGATTGAAAAAACGTGTGTAGAATATCAAAACGACCATTTGGAAGAGAAGTCTATTGAATTCAGAGACATTTACCAAGAGTATAAAGAGGGTATTTTGATGTTCAATCGCATGCAGCAATTGGTGTGGGATAGAGCGAACAATGACTCTGTGGGATTGGCTGCGTTTTTTGCTCAACACCAAACCGAATACAATTGGGGCAATCGATTTGATGTAGGGGTTTATTTCTGCAACGATGCCAAGATGATGAAAACGGTGGCCAAACAAGTGAAAAAGGGCATATCAACTGATAGTTTGCGCAGGGAACACACCAAGAAGAACATTTTAGACTTCAGTTACCGTGGGGGAAAATTTGAGATGGGCGATACGTTTTTGTTTGCTCCTTCACCCATTTTGAAAATGTTGTTTGCGGATTTATCCAATGCAAAACCCAAATACAACAAACCAGGCATTTATCAAGTGGGTCAGGTGGGCGATGATTTTATCGTTGTGAAAGTAAACGCTTATTTGCCTGCGGGTCCAAAGACGTTGGATGAAACGCGCGGTCCGGTGGCATCGAAATACCAAGAGCAGTTGGAAAAGGAATGGATCGAATCATTGCGCAATCGCTATTCGGTGACTGTGAATGATTCGGTGATGAAGGCGATAGAAGTGAAATTGGTCAATCAAAAATAAACGAAGTGAAAAGTCAAGCGATGCGTGGTTGTTTATTGATGGTTTTGTTGACATCGTTTGGAACGTTGATGGCACAGTTAAAGCCCAGCGGTCCATTTTTACCACCGCAATATGTGGATGGTGTGGTGGCTGTGGTAGGCAGTAAAATCATTTTACAAAGTGATTTTGAGACCGAGAAGATGCAGATGACCAAGGGGTCTTCGTTGAAGGATTCGCAGATGATGCATTGCAACTTGTTGAAAGACATGATCATTCAGAAATTGTTGTTGAATCAGGCGGAGTTGGATAGTTTAACTGTTCCGGTGGATCAGTTGGAGAGTGAGATCGACAATCGATTGAGGTATTATCAGAAGCAGGCGGGTAGTATGGCGGAGTTGGAAAAGTATCTGGGTAAAACGGTGAATGAATTCAAGGATGATATCCGTCCGAAGATGCAGGAGCAATTGTTGGCGAAGCAGATGTATGGTGAGATTACAAAAAACATACGGATATCTCCGCAGGAGGTGAAGCAGTTTTACGAATCCATCCAACAGGACAGTTTGCCAATTATTCCTACAGAGGTTGAGGTGGGTCAATTGATGATTGAACCAATAGTTACTGCAGAGGCCAAGGAATTCGCCAAGTCACAGCTGGAGGATATCAGAGCGAGGATTTTACGCGGAGAGAATTTTGAGAAGTTGGCCAGGGCGTATAGCATGGATCCGGGTTCTAAATCGCAAGGGGGCATGTTGCCTGAATTTGGTAGGGGCGAAATGGTGCCTGCTTTCGAGCGGATGGCGTTTAAATTGAAACCCGATAGTGTGAGTCCTGTGTTTGAGAGCGATTTTGGTTTCCACGTGATGAAGTTGATAAAGCGCAGGGGAGAGCGGGTGATTGCTTCGCACATTTTGATTAGGGCGGAGAATACCTCTGAGGATTATAAGTTTGCCAGTATGCGTGTAGATACGGTGTATCAGCGATTGGTAATGGGAAATATCCAGTGGTGTGATGCGGTGAAGAAATACGCCACAGACGATAAGTACAACCGTGATGTCAAGGGAAATTGTGGCTTTATCATCGACCAAATGACGGGTATGCAGAAGACCACGTTTGAATCTTTGCCGAGCGATGTGAAGCGCGTGGTTGACAATTTAAAACCCGGTGAGTATAGTGCACCTGAGTTGGTAACAACGCCCGATGGAAGGTCTGTGTATCGCATCGTTTATTTACAATCTTTTATCGCCCCGCACCAAGCAAATTTGGTACAGGATTACAGCAGAATTCAGATGGAGGCCGAGTCGAAGAAGAAGCAGAAAGCCATGGACGATTGGGTGACGAAACATCGAATCAAAACATATATTCGGATTAAGGCGAGGGACTTGGAGTGCGCGGAGATGGATGCTTGGGAACACGATTAAGGAGTAAGACATGAGCAATAGCATAGAGCAAGCGAAGGCATTTGGTCAGCACATCGCCCAGTTGAAATTGGAGATTGGCAAGGTGGTTGTGGGTCAGGAGGAAGTGGTTGAAGCGTTGATCAACGCCGTTTTTTGTCATGGTCACGTATTGATGGTGGGTGTACCGGGATTGGCTAAAACACTGTTGGTAAAGACATTGTCTGAAACGATGGAGTTGTCGTTCAACCGCATTCAGTTTACCCCTGATTTGATGCCATCTGATATCATAGGCAGTGAGATTTTGGATGATTCTAGGAAGTTTCATTTTGTGAAGGGTCCGATTTTTTCGAACATCATTTTGGCGGATGAAATCAACAGAACGCCACCGAAAACGCAGGCTGCTTTGTTGGAGGCGATGCAGGAGAGGCAGGTAACTGCAGCTGGAACTCGGTATGATTTGGGTTCGCCCTTTTTTGTATTGGCCACTCAAAACCCCATTGAGCAGGAGGGTACATATCCGTTGCCGGAGGCTCAATTGGATCGATTTATGTTTCAGGTGATATTGGATTATCCCCTTTTTGCCGATGAGGTGAATATTTTGAAACAGACCACGGGTTCAGGTGTTCACAGGGCTGGCGCAGTTTTGAATGCTGAGCAAATCAGAAATTATCAATCTTTGGTGAGAGAGGTGCCGGTGACAGACAATGTGTTTGAGCAAGTGGTGCGGATGGTTCAACAAACCCGTCCAAATACGGAATCGGCGCATGGTTTGGCCACACAGTATTTGAGTTATGGTGCGGGTCCGCGTGCGGGTCAGAATTTAATTTTGGCTGCCAAATGTCATGCTTTGATGCACGGCAAGTATACGGTGGATCGGGAGGATGTGATTGCGGTATCCAAGTGGGTGTTGCGACATCGGATTGTGCGAAATTTCCGGGCCGAGGCTGAGGGTGTTTCTGCCGATCAAATCATTGAGGCGATTTGTAAGTAAGGTCAATTATTTTTTTTCTCTGCAGCCGATTACCGAGCAAACGGGGCATTTTTCAATGTTATGTCCTCTGGCTTGGCAGTATTCTCTACCCAAAAAGATGATTTGCAGGTGAGCTTTGTTCCATTTTTCTATGGGGATGAGCCTTTTGAGGTCTTTTTCGGTCTGTTCAACGCTGTTTGCGGCACTCAAACGCCATCGGAATGCCAAGCGATGGATGTGTGTGTCTACGGGGAATGCGGGCACGCCAAAGGCTTGTGACATAACCACAGACGCTGTTTTATGTCCAACCGCAGGCATCGCTTCCAGGGCTTCGAAAGACTGGGGTACTTCGCCGTTGTGCAATTCCATGATCATTTTAGATAGACCGTAGATGCCTTTGCTTTTCATGGGCGATAGGCCACAGGGTCTGATGATATCTTGAATTTCTTCCACAGACAGTTTGAGCATGTCGGCGGGGTTATTGGCTTTTGCGAAGAGGTGGGGGGTGATTTGGTTTACGCGTTCATCGGTACATTGCGCGCTGAGCAGCACAGAAACGAGGAGGGTATAAGGATCTGTGTGATTGAGAGGAATGGGTGTTTCGGGGTATAATTCTTCCAGTGTATTGAGGATGAATTGTACGCGTTGTGATTTGTTCATGGTGGTGGCGTGGGGTTTTCTCAGAAAAACTGATTGAAAAACGCTTCGTTTTGGAAGGGTGTATTTTGAAATGCAGCTGCAAAGGTCTCTGGGGCGATGGGCAGGTTTATGGTTTTAAGACATTCCTGTTGAAAGGCCAAAGTGTCATTGGGCAGTTGCAATTGGAATTGTGTGATGATGCCTTTGGTGATGGTGGATGTGAGGGTGTATTGATTTACTGAATCTGATACGATTCTTTGGTGCGAATAGCTTGGGGAGTATCCCAAGATCCATTCTGATTGCGTGAATTTTTCTGCGCGAAGGGTTGCGATTGCAGCGTGTTCGTTGGGTGTTATGCTGGATTGCGTGGCGTTGAGAATGGGTATGAGTAGGGATTGTAGCGTGGAGATGGTGCTTTCAATATTTTTGAGTTCAGGAAAGTGATCTCCGAGGTTGGTTACGGATGTTTTATTGCTTTTAACGGCTTTGTCTTGGTAGGTGCCTATGGTATGAAGGGCTTCACCGAGGTGATGAATATTGGCATCGATGAGAAGGGTGCCATGGTGGAGTACGCGTTTCTTTTGTTGAAAGATGTGTTGGGCGTTGCCCGAAAACTTTACGCCTTGATAGAGCAGATCGTCGCGTTCAGAGTAGGATGTTTGGATGCCGAGGGAGAGCAGGGCTTCTCTGATGGGTTCTAGGAAGCGTTTGTAATTGACGGCTTTATCGAGTGTGGTACCGAGGTCTTGAATGAAGGAAAAATTGATGTTACCGAGGTCGTGGTAAACAGTTCCCCCACCGCTTACGCGCCGAGCTGGTGCTATTTGTAGTTCTTTACATGTGGCGTAATTGATTTCGGCGCAAATGTTTTGGTGTTTGCCGCAAACCACCGCGTTTTCGCTGCGCCACAGCATGCAGATATTTTCTGGGGTTTGGTGCAAAAAATGGGCTTCCGCTGCTAGGTTGTAATATACATCGGTTGATTCTGAAACAATGAGGCGCATGGGGGATGACAAAAGTTGTTTTTGATTGCCTTAACCC
>CANHGC010000050.1 GCA_947460045.1 Bacteroidota bacterium
ACCCTGGATAATTGGGGTCGAAAGCGCTTCTGCCAAAACCCAAACGCGGATGGACGTTCGATTTCCCAGTCGGCGATCCCAGCAGACTCCACACCGTGGGTAGGATATCGCACTGTGAAATGGTTTTTTGTGTGGCGAAGTGGATGAGGGAGTCGGACAGCTGCTTGGCCCAGGGCAAAAGCAGTGCATTTTGCCATCCCGGAGCGAGTGTAGTAGCCATGTCGGTCGATTTTTTGACCGATGATTGGCTGTTGTCGCGACCGTTAATGAGGTTGGTACGGATGTCAACCCGCGGTGCGTAAATCAATACCGGTACTTCGTAATGGCCGCTTTGGCTGTAGAAATATTCTTTGTCGGAGTGACTCGTATGGTCCCCCGTAATTACGAAAACAGTATTCTCAAACCACGGTTTTTTGGATGCCGTTTCAAAGAATTTGCGCAGGGCGATGTCGGTGTAAGCGATGGTGTGCTGCACAGTCCCGGGATCGCCAGGCAATTTCCCTTGATAGGGCTTAGGGATGGTGTAGGGGTGGTGCGATGAGAGTGTGAAAATCGAAGCGAAAAAGGGCTTATTGAGTGAATCCAGACAGCGAGAAACGTGTTGCAAGTAGGGCTCATCGAAAATGCCCCAGTTGCCGTCAAAGTCACGTTTGTAAAGGTCGGCAGGGTATTGGTCGATGCCGTGATATTGCTGCAAACCTGTTTGTTTTAGGAACGACTGAAAACCCATGGTGCCGTTGTTGGATCCGTGAAAAAAGGCGGTTTTGTAGCCCTTGGCAAGCTGAAAGGCGTTGTTGACTTTGTTGCTTGCGTAGGCAGAGGTGACGTAAAACTCACTCATGAGGCTGGGCATGCCACAGAAGATGCTGGGTACCATTTCGATGCTTTTGGTTCCGTTGGCATAGCAGTATGGGAAATATAGGGAATGCGGATCGTTGGCAATGTTGTCGAGGAAGGGGGTGAATTTTGTGCCATTGCCAAACCCTGTGTAATCGCGTGCGAGGCTTTCAACCACGATGAAAACGATGTTGGGTTGGACCCATCCACCGCCTTGACTGCGCGACATTGGAAATGGGTGCAGGGGCTGGGTGTTTTTAAGCAGCCAATCTGTGGTAGTGGTGGTTATGGCGTTGTTTGGCCATTGCACGGCAAAATCAAAATTGGGGAGGCCATTTCGCTGCCAAGTGCTGATGATTTGCAGTGGGGTGGAGGTGACCAACGGGGCGATTTCTGGTGCTACAAAAGTGGATGCATCGATGGCTCTGAGGGGGCGAAGTTGGAGGCCACCACGAAATCCGACGAGGCAGGTTGTGGTGAAGGTGATGGCGGTGATGAGGCCGCGCAGCGGCCTCCCTTTGAAATCAACTTGTGGGTATTGGCCGCGCACCGGAATGATTCTGAAGAGAAAATACCCCAGCGCGGCCAAACCAAGGATGATTCCCAGGTTGTCGAGAATGTAAGGGGTGAGTTTGTTGGCGTCATCGCCCAGCATATCAAACAATTCAAAACCACTGCGCTTGGCCGTTACTTGAGAATATCCAGTATCAATCCCATTGAAAATCAGTGTTGTGAGTGCCGCTAGGAGGAATAATGCTTTGTTGATCCAGGGGTGCTTTTCTCGGAGCTGTCCGCCAAAAATCACCCAAATCCAAACAGGTAAAAACACCGCTGCCACCACCGGAACATCAAAATAAATGCCTACCAAGTGGGCCCAAATGTATTCGTCGATGCCGATCGGTGGCAACCAAAAAGCATTGCCGGTGAACCAAATCAACCTTGAAAAAGTGAGCACCGCAAAAGCCAACAGGATCTGATTCAATAGATTTGAGCGCATTCGCCAATTCAACTTTTTCATGCGATTGTTAATAATGGTAACGACACTGTTGGACAATGATTTGTGTTGTATTAAAGCTGTATACCAATCTGTGCTCGAGGTTGATTCTTCGCGAATAAAAACCCTGTAAATCCCCGGTTAAGGCTTCAGGTTTTCCGGTGCCATTCATCGGATCTCTTCTGCATTCTGCGAGCAATCCATTGATTTTTTTCACGATTTTCTTATTCGTGGACTGCCAATATACATAATCGTCCCATGCTTTTGGTGTCCATGCCAATTGCAATGTCATATTACTCGAAGGTCTCGTGAAACAACAATTCGCCTCGTTGGGTTTGATCTATGGATTCGTAGAGCGCTTTGGCATTGTTGCGACTGCTCAAAAGGTGCAAGGTTTCCTTCATTGAATTGTATTCTTCCAATGAAATGATGACCGCATTTTGCTGTTTGCCGCGATGCACAATGTAGGTAGCTTGCTCTTCTGCCACCCGATCCAAGGTTTCCTTCAAATTGTTTCGCAGTTCTGTGTAGTTAACAACTTCCATAATAAAGTACTTAATTAAGTACAAATATAAGAATTTTTATATTTCTTTGGCTCAGTGAATCCATAATAAACGATTATAATCGGATAGAATAGTTGTTGCTTCGCACGTCTACTTCACCACAACCTCATCCAAAAAAAGCCAAGCGGGAAGGCCAGCGCCCAAGTGATCCGTAGGAAGTTTTTTGAGGCATTTGGCGTTTATTCGAATGTATCGCGCCTCTAGCAATGCGCCATTTGTGAGCGGCCGGTCCGCGAAATCAACCGTGTAATTCGTGTGTTTACTTGCCACCGTTCTACCCCAAATCTCGTCGTAAGCGTACTTGGTTTTTCCCAACAAAGTGCCCTTTTCTGTGTAAGCGCCCGTGGCCTTTGGCATGAGGTCCAAATACATCGTATCAAACACCGTTATAATGGGCTTGGCCATTGGCATGGGGTGCAATTCCCAAGTTTTTCCATCTACACTGGTTTCGATGGCAACCTCCGTGGGTGCAAATATCCAACTCGGTTCTACCGATAAACTGCCCAAAGTCACCGATGTCAGCGGTTTGATGCTGTCTAAATCAATCTCAATCACCACATCCTTGCCGTAAAAGCCCAACCAATGCGCACCCAAATAATCCCCGCCGAAAAGTCCGTCTGTTAGCGTTTCCGCCCCGTGGCCCGGATATCTTGCATCGGCGGGCAGAGAGAGTTTTACTTTTTTCCCAAAGGCATTGTGCCCGCGGAAACTCAAGCTACTTACTTGGGCTTCCTCACTATAACCGCTGTGTAATTCCATGGTTTTGGTCACGGCCACAAACACACTGCTATCCGTTTTTTTGCAGGGTGCGAACGCAACTCTTTCATTAAAGGGAACTAGATCCACACCCAAATCCACAAATGATTGCCAAGTTTTACCCGCCAAGCTTTTTCGGATTACCAGGGTGTCGAACAATCCACTCGCCAGCCGGGGGCGAACGCCCCCGGCCGACATCAATTCAACCCAAACGGTGTCGCGCCCAGATCGGATTTTTTGCACCAATCCATACTGACTTCTGGCAAAACTACATCCCTCAAAAGACTTGAATTTCTCATGCGCATCCACCCGGTCTAAAAATTGCTGATAGGCCAAGCCCACATCGCCCCGAACAGGGCCCTTCCACAAAACCTCGCCCAATGCCAACATCCTCGGCAAAACCATATATTCAACCCGATCAAAATCCACCATAAACTCCGTCCACACATTCCCCTGAGCCCCCGCCACATAAACCCAATACATCGAATCCAACGCCTTGGGGATGGGGTTATAGTTGTATACATTGTACAGCGTGTTCATCCCGCCGAATGCCGTAGGTTCACTGCTGGGACTGCCCTGGTAATGGTCGAAGTAACATGGACTCCCCGGTGTCATCACCACAGGATGATTCATTTTCGCTGCTTCAATGCCCCCCGCTTCGCCCCGCCAACTCATCACCGCGGCATTCGGCGCCAATCCGCCCTCCAAAATTTCGTCCCACCCAATGATGTTCCTTCCGTGTTCGTTCAGATACTTCTCCATCCGGGCAATGAAATAACTCTGCAAACGCTCTTCGGGCTTGCTCCAATCGTTGTTGTCCCCCGCAGATCTGCCCACAACGCTGTTCACATCGCGCAGAACCTTGATTCGCTGCTGACAGAGCAAACAATTTTTCCAGGCGGTTTTGTCCACCTCATCGCCACCAATGTGGATGAATGGGGCATCGGGAAACAACGCCATCACCTCGTCTAACACCCCTTCCAAAAACCGAAACGTGGCCTCATTGCCCGCGCAATATACCGTTGAATTGTCCTTGGGATAAAATCCGCCCGGAACCACCGTTTGCGGCAAGTGAGAACAACTCAAATCCGGATACGCCGCGAGCGCTGCCGATGAATGTCCGGGCATCTCAATTTCAGGGATGATCCCCACGCCCCGCATTTTGGCATACGCCACAATCTCTCTCACCTCTTCCTGCGTGTAAAAACCCCCGTAGGTTGGCGTTTCACCCTCTTTTTGTGGTTGGGCCGTTCGCCATGGCTCCTTGTTTCGATCCACCCGCCAAGCGCCCACATCAGTGAGTTTGGGATACCGCTTGATCTCCAATCGCCACCCCTGATCGTCGCACAAATGCCAATGAAACACGTTGAACTTGTAATAACTCAACCAATCGATATACCGTTTGATGTCCGACGCACCATAAAAATGCCGACTCACATCCAAATGCATCCCCCGATACGGGAAAGTAGGGTAGTCTTCGATGCGCGTTTGAACGAGCGACCCCCTCTGGTTATACTCAGCCAGTTGCTGCAAGGTCCTCAAGCCCCAAATCACCCCCTGTAAATGCTGCGCTTGCAGTACGATGCCCGCTGGTTTTCCCTGGGCGATGTTTAGGTGATAGCCTTCCGCAGGATTCGACGATACCGATTTTCGCTCGATTCTGATTTCAGGGAATTGACTGGCTTTACGCTTTTTGGATACTTTTTTTCGATGTCCTTGCACCTGGTCCAATTCGTAAATGGGCTGTAGGCCTTGCTTATAACTCATGAAACCATGCTCGTAGCCGCCTTTTGTTATTCGGTCTATGTCGCTGTCGAAGAATTTTGAAAATTGGTAAATTCTCACGGCCTCTTCCAATCGCTGGGCGATGATTTTTCGCTCTTCTAAAGAAAATTGGGTGTCGATGCTCACCCGCAAAAAGGGCGTCCAATTGAACACTTCCGCCGCGCGATTTTCAACAAATACCTGCGGTTGGGGAACCACTACACTTTGGTAGGGGGTCGATGTAGTATTCGCCGGGGACTGTGCGTTGGCAGCACTGATGCCACCAAAAGTCGCCAAAACGAGTAACCACAATATACGAAAAACGCCGCAGATTTCCAAGTCCACAAGGGCCTTTGGAAATCTGCGGCGTTGGTTCAATTTCGAGGAGATCATCCCCGCAATTTACAATCCTTATTCCGAGATGCCAATTCGCTGACTGATCACACCCGATTCCGTTTCGATGCGCAAAATATACATCCCCGCGGGTTGCTTCAATTCAATCACATGTCCGTTCAAACCGCCAATGGTCTGGTTACACACAATCTGTCCAGCCGAATTCACCACACTCAATCGCGCCGCGCCTTGGATGGTGCTGTGAATCACGAACCGACCTTCGCTGGGGTTGGGGCTAATCCAAATGCCCGACGAAGCAAACGCATCTGTAGAAGCCGTTGTTACCTGAATACAATCCGATGTGTCCTTACACCCGCCATCGGTGATTTCCACCGCAAACAAATGGTTTTCCTTGGCGATAAGCTGCTTGCCCGTTTCTCCAGCAATCACTTGATAACTCTTGGTGCAATTCAACCACTGATAGGTGCCCGTGCTGTTGCGCGCCGTTAACAATGAGCCGTTCAACGTAACCACATCATCCACATTCACAATGGTTACGCGATACAAAATCAAACTGTCGCACCCGCGGAAATTCTTGGTCACATCCATGTAATCGCCGCTTTTGGTTGCCACCGTTTTAGTGAAAGGCAAAATGAAATAACGACAAGCTTTTACATCCAACGTGTCGCGCCCAGGCCCCCAAATGGTGAGCTTCACCGTAACAATCGAATCGCAACCACGGTAGTTGATCAGGGTGTCATAATATTCGCCCGATTGGGTCCAGGTGTAGTTTCCACTCGGACTCTTGAATTCGCTACATGCAGAACGGATTAGGGTGCGGCGACCTTGAATGATACTGAAATTGATTTTGATCACAGAATCGCAACCATCGGCATTCTCCAACGTGTCATAGTAAGTGCCAGGCTTGGTGTAGGTGTATTTGCCACTGGGCGATTTAAACTTATAGCACTCGGCCACAGAGATTTCATTGGCAGTGGCTTGCAAAATCTTCACTTTCACTTTCAGCACAGAATCGCATCCCCTGAAACTCTTCAAGGTATCATAATAGGTGCCCGATTGGGTGTAGGTGTATTTGCCGGTTGGACTTTTCACCGAATAACAGTTCACCAAACTCACAGAGTCCATGGGAGTGCCAATGGTCAAGAAAATGGTAATCACAGAATCGCAGCCGATGCTGTTTTTTAAATAGTCTAAATAAGTGCCGGACTTGGTCCAGGTGTAGGTTTTGCTGGGGCTGGTAAAGCTTTTACAATCGAACGCTTTCATGCTCGATGTAGTGCGTTTTTTGATGGTTACCACGTATTTGATCGCGCTATCGCAACCAAACGCCGTTTGAATGGTGTCGTAATAAGTCCCTGAAACGGTGACTTTGATTTTGCCCGATGGCGAGTTGTAACGATCGCAAGCGGTGATGGTCTCGGTGGTGCTCACCACATAGCGTTTCATGGTGTATCCCTTCACCCAGTTTGAGCTGCTGCCAGTGAGCGCGAATCCAGACAAGGTGCCGGTGTTGTTGTAAGGCGAGAAATCCTTCACAGTTGTTACGGCGTTGTTTGTAAGGGCCGCTTTTCCTTGATTGAATTTGTAATAAGCCCTCAGTCCCTTTTGGTTGGAACAAAACTCATCGTACATGTTTGCCTGGATTTCGGCTGTGGATCTGCAAGCTTTCCAAACGCGTACCTCATCGATCAGTCCCTGAAACCTGCGCTGGTAAGTGCCCGTATGGTCGCCAATCGTCAATTGAATGGCCGATCCAGTGTTTGAAATGTTGCTCGTGGCACTGGCTGAGTCAACCACTTTGCCGTTCACATACAACCGCATCCAAGTACCGTCGTAGGTGCCCGCAATGTGCTGCCATGTGTTCAATACCAATACGTTGGTGGGCGAATTTCGCTCCATCCAAGTGCTTGTGCCGTTGCCCATGCCGAAATTCAATTGTCCAGAACCGCCTATGCGCAACATGTAGCCATAGTTGGCCGAGTTGTCCTCCTTGCAGATTACGTTGCAATCCCAAGGGTTGGTTTTGAAACTGGTTGGGTATATCCACGCTTCCAACGTGAGCTGTTTGCCGGTGATTTGTACCGATGTGTCGTTGCCACATGAAACCCGGTCGTCTGTACCGTCAAAAGACAGTGAATTTTGAGCTTGTAAGGATCCGGAACCACAAATCGACACAAATGCCAATAATGGGGCGAAAAATTTGTTTAGTAAGTTTAATTTCATCGAGTTAGGATTTCGCGTTGAAACGAATGTAAACGCAAAAGCCCGATAAAATCAAGCGCGAGAGGCAATATTTACGTCGTTTTTTTCAGTTCGATGCGATGCCCACCCAAATCTGCTGCATGCTCTGAGTGACAGGTCATCACAAACACTTGCTTCTGCTGGGCAAAATCTTGCAAAAACTGTGATGCACCCTTGCGTCGGCCCTCATCAAAGTCGGTAAATGGATCGTCCAGTACCAAAAATCCATCCAATCCGTCCAAATATTGGTTGGCATAGGCCAATCTCACCGCCAACCCCAAACTACCTGCCGTTCCGCCACTCAGCAATTCAACGGGAATCATTTGGTCCTTGAACATAACACCAGCAGGTACCTCGCCTTCGCGCACGATTTGTGTATATCGCTGGTCTGTAATTTGACCAAATATGCGCGCGGTTTCGGTTTCAAATGCCTCAAAGGGATTGTCTTGCTGCGCATCGATCATCGCCTTCAGTTTTGTCTGTGCCAATCGCAACGCGTTATACTCACTCAATGTCCGCTCAAAACGCGCCTCGTCATTCTCCAATTTGGCTTGCAAAGACAGGGCGTCTGAGTCAAAATTTTCCAGTAAGGTCTGCAACCGCGTCATGGTTCGCTCCAAATCGCCCAATTGCTCGGTGAGGGTGTTTAAACGCCCATCCAACGCAGCGATGTGCTCGCGGAATTCTTGCTCGCTCTTGAACTCCGGCGGCAATCCCGATAGCGCACTCAACTGTTTTTCAAGCTGTTGCACTTCCAACGATTTTCCGCCCACCATGATGGCCAAGTTTGTGGCGTCTGCGTAATTGTTCGTCCAAATTTTCAGCAACACCGCATCTTTTTCCTTGTTTTCAGTGAGCGATTTGTGTTTTTCCTTTTCCTCTCTGTACAGGTCGCGCACCACATTCACTTCCCGGGTGGTTGATGGGATCGCTTCAATCTCTATCGCCAACGCCTTCAACGCTTCGAAGTCCATTTTTGCCAAGTCCAAGGCCTCCTTTCTCTGTTGATTCAAGTTCTCTAACTGCCTGTTTTCGGTTTGATTTAACAACAACCTACGCTCATATTCCTGTGCCGATGGCAAGCTGTATCGGTCCAGAATCGCTGTGAGTTCTGCTTGGTTTTTCGATAATTTGGCAATGAGCTCATCAACGGGTTCCAACAACGATTTCACCACCACAGAAAAGCCATCTGCTTTGAAGG